>DASPJG010000628.1:0-2508 GCA_035628755.1 Pyrinomonadaceae bacterium | reverse complement strand
TCGAACGGCTCTGGGCGTGGTTGCAAAACTTTCGTCGTATCGCAACGCGCTTTGATTATCATGTCGAGAACTTTCTCGGCTTCGTGCATCTCGGCTGCATCAAGATTCTGCTGAGGTGCTATTTATGAGACTGCTTCTAGTCATATGGACTCTATAAACGCCGAGGTGCGACGCCCGACGGCTGGCCCTTTCGCCTTTCCCTTCTATTACGGGTGGGTGAACTTATCGGTGGCGGCGTTGGCGATGGTCGGCACTCTGCCGGGGCGGACTCAGGGTCTCGGGCTCATCACCGAATCTCTACTCAAAGACCTACACATTGACCGCGTGCTCTTCGCGCGCGTCAACCTTTGGGCGACGCTCATCGGCACGCTTTTCTGCCTCGGCGTCGGACGTTTAATCGACCATTTCGGCAGCCGCACTGTCCTTACCGTGGTGGTTGCGGCGCTCGGCGTGACAGTCCTCTTAATGAGCGGCACGAGAGGATTGGCATCGATCGCCGTGCTAATCACGATCACGCGCGGCTTAGGACAGAGCGCCCTTTCGGTTATCAGTATCACGATGGTCGGGCAATGGTTCATTCGCCGTCTCAGTCTAGCCATGGCGGTCTACTCGGTCGGCCTGAGCGTGGGCTTCATGGCGGCCTTTCCGGCCGTGGGTGTGATTGTCATTAACTACGGCTGGCGTGCGGCGTGGACGGCTATTGGCCTGACGCTGCTGCTCGGTCTCGCGCCCCTCGGCTGGCTGCTCGTGCGTAGGACCCCAGAGGCTATCAGCCTTGCGCCTGACGGCGATCTCACAACTAAGACTGACGACCCGGACGCCGGCGTCGGCCACACCTTATCGCAAGCCCTGGCGACTCCTGCCTTCTGGGTCTTCGGCCTCGCCAGCGCAATTTACGGCCTGACGGCTTCCGGCATCGCCCTGTTCAACGAATCAATTCTCGCTGAGAGGGGTTTCGATGCATCCACCTATCACCGCACCCTTGTCATCGGCGCGCTGACCGCGCTTGCCGGTAATTTCCTCGGCGGCTGGCTGGCTTCAAAATCATCTATGAATCGGCTGCTGGCGTTGGCGATGGGGCTGCTGGCCGGGTCGCTCGTGTCGCTTCCGCACGTCAGAACCGAAGCCCATGTTGCGGCCTACGCCGTCGTGATGGGGCTGGCCAGCGGTTTCGTCATCGTCATCTTCTTCACTTACTGGAGCCGCGCGTACGGGCGCGCGCACCTCGGCAAAATTCAGGGCGCAGCGCAGGCACTGACGGTGCTGGCATCAGCGACGGGGCCGCTGCTCCTCGCGGAATGCGTGACCCGCACTGGCTCCTACGCCGCGATGTTCTACACATTGGCGGCGGTCGTCGTAGCCCTCGGATTGAGCGCATGGTTCGTTAATCCCGCGCCCGGGCGCACGAGACCGAATACAATCTGAAGATGAAACGGCTCGCTTCGGGCAGCGTGCCGGGGCGAAGTATTAATAGGGGAGGGCAAGGATATGGAGAAGCGGCAGCTGGGCAATTCCGGGTTGGAGGTAGCTCCGCTCGCGTTCGGCGGTAACGTCTTCGGATGGACGGTGGACGAACCGACTTCATTCAGCTTGCTGGACGCGTTCGTCGCGTCCGACTGCAACCTGATCGACACGGCCGACGTGTACTCCGGTTGGGTTCCGGGCAATCAAGGCGGCGAATCTGAGACGATCATCGGCAGGTGGTTGAAGCGGGGCGGAAACCGGGACAAGGTCATCATCGCCACTAAAGTCGGGATGGAGATGGGGCCGGGGCGCAAAGGTCTCGCCCGGGATTACATCATGCGCTCGGCGGAAGATTCACTGCGACGACTCCAGACCGACTACATTGACCTCTACCAATCGCACGCGGATGACCCCAACACACCGCAGGAGGAGACACTCGATGCCTACGCGCGTCTCATCGAGCAGGGGAAGGTCAGAACCGTCGGCGCGTCGAATTTCAGCGCGGAGAGATTGTCTGAGGCGTTGCGGCTCAGCGAAGAGCGGAGCCTACCGAGGTATGACAGCCTTCAGCCTCTCTACAACCTTTATGACCGGGCGGACTTCGAGGAGAGTTTGGAGCCGCTGTGCCGCGAAAAGAATGTGGGAGTGATCAACTACTATTCGCTGGCGAGCGGATTCCTCACGGGCAAGTACCGCTCCGAGGGCGACCTGACTAAAAGCGCGCGCGGTGGCGGGGTGAAGAAGTACCTCAATGAGCGCGGTTTTCGCATACTCCATGCGCTGGATGAAGTTGCCGCGCGGCTGGATTCAACTCCGGCGCGCGTCGCGCTGGCGTGGCTTATATCGCGTCCGAGCGTCACCGCCCCCATCGCCAGCGCGACCAGTCTTAAGCAACTAAACGACTTGACCGAAGCGACGAAACTCGAATTAGACGAAACTTCTTTGCGTTTGCTGGACCGGGCGAGTGCCTAGGTTCTGTTGACGTAGGGCAGTTAAACTGCGCTACGCGATGACAGTTAAGCTAACCGATGAGCAATGGCAGAA
>DASPJG010000627.1:0-5311 GCA_035628755.1 Pyrinomonadaceae bacterium | reverse complement strand
CGATCCGACAACTGACTTCACGCAAGGAGAAGTCTGCACCGTCACCGTCGTCGCCGCGCAGGTCACGGATCAGGACGGCACGGCAGACCAGATGGCTGCCAACTTCGTTTTCGACTTCACCGTCATCAACACCGCGCCCGTGGCGATCCACGACATACAGGGCAGCGGCACGGCCTCGCCCCTCGCCGGGCAGACCGTGACGACGACCGGCATCGTGACGCTGCTCAAGACCGGCACGAACAACGGCGGCGCGGCCAGCGGCTTCTTCATACAGGCGCCGGATGCGGCTGCCGACTCCGACCCGAACACTTCCGAAGGGCTTTTCGTTTTCACCAGCACCGTTCCGACCGTCTCTGTGGGCGACGCCGTGAGCGTGACCGGAACGGTCGTTGAGTTCAACGGGATGACCGAGATCAGCCCCGTCTCAAGCGTCTCGACAAGCAGCACCGGCAACGCGCTGCCGACTCCCGTCACTCTCACGACCACTATCCTCGACCCCACGGCTCAACCGACGCAGCCGCAACTCGAAAAGTACGAAGGCATGCGCCTCGCCGCGGCTTCGATGACGACCGTCGCGCCGAACGACAACTTCTTCGATGTGGACGCGGTCATCACGGGCGTGCCGCGCCCCTTGCGCGAGCCGGGCATCGAAATCTCTCAGCCCTTGCCGCCCGACCCGACATCAGGTACGCCCGATTGCTGTATCCCGCGTTGGGACGAAAATCCCGAGCGGCTCAAGATTGACACGAACGGGCGCGCGGGCGCGCCTCTCAATGCCTACACGTCGAATGTGGTTTTCATGAATATCTCGGGGCCGCTCGATTTCTCCTTCGGCGAGTATCGTCTTATCAACGACTCCACCCCGAACGCCTCGGCCAACATGAGCGCGGTGCCCGTGCCGACGCCGACGGCGGGCGAGTTCACCGTCGGCAGTTTCAACGTCGAGAACTTCAACAACAATGCGACGCAACGCCAGAAGGCCGCGCTCGCCATCCGCGACGTGATGCGCCTTCCCGACATCATCGGCATGGTCGAAATCTTTGAACTGACCGGCCTGCAAGCTCTCGCCACGGAAGTCAACAGCATCTCTCCGGGCGTCAATTATCAAGCCTTCCTCGTTGAGGCGGACAGCACCACCGGAGACGCCGATCAGGACGTGGGTTATCTGGTCAACACCGCGCGCGTGCAGGTTGACAGCGTTACCCAGATCGAACTCGCCGGATGCCTCGGCAATGCGCAGACTTGCAACACTTTCACCGATCCGAACACCGGGCAGCCCGCCTATCTCAACGACCGTCCGCCGCTCGTCCTGCGGGCGCGCGTCCAGCCTTCGGGAGAGAACCTGCCCGTCATCGTCGTCGTCAATCACCTGCGCTCGTTCATCGACATCGAAACAGTGACGGGCGAGGGGCCGCGCGTCCGCGCCAAGCGCAAGGCGCAAGCCGAGTTCCTCGCCGAATTGTTACAAGACTTGCAAACAGACAATCCGGGGACGAGCGTCATCTCCGTCGGCGACTACAACGCATACCAGTTCAGCGACGGCTACACAGACCCCATCGCCACCATCAAGGGCAACCCGACGCCCGACGACCAGATCGTCGTAGATCAGAGTCCAGACCTCGTCAATCCCAATTTATTCAATCTGGTTGATGAACTGCCCGCGGAGGAGCGTTACAGCTTCATCTTCGAGGGCACGCCGCAGGTGCTCGACCACGTGATCGTCAACAACGTGGCGCACTCGCGCAACACGCGTTTCGCCATCGCGCGCAATAACGCCGACTTTCCGGAAGTTCCGGCGACGGCCTTTGCCTCGAATGCCGCGCGCCCCGAACGCAACTCCGACCACGACATGCCGGTCGCGTTCTTCGCCCTCGCCGGGCCGGTCTCGCAGCCCGGGTCGGTTCTGATCAGCGAATTTCGCTTCAACGGGCCGAACGGCACGGCTGACGAGTTCATAGAGCTTTACAACAACACCGACTCGCCTGTAGACCTGAACGGCTGGACAATCGTCGCACCCGCCGGGACTGGCGGCGGCGGTGTTCTGAGCGGTCTTACCGGCATCATCGGCGCGCGCGGGCATCATCTGGTCGCGCCGAGCGACTACAGCGTCTCCGGTTACCCGGCAGGTCTTGAAGGCATTGCCGTGCCCGATACGACCTATAGCAGCGGGGCTTTCCTCGATGACGGCGGCGCGCGGCTCGTCGATGCGAACGGTGCAGTCGTTGACGCCGTCGGGTTCAGTTCAACCAGCGGGACGGGCTTCCGCGAGGGCGCGGGGCTGTCGCCTGCGACCGGCATCACGCCCGGCGCAAGCGACCAGTATAGTTTCGTCCGCAGGATGACGACCGGATTCCCGCAAGACACCAACGATAACGCCGCCGACTTCGTGCTCATCTCGACAACGGGCACGGCGGGCGCGGTGGCCGCCGTGCTCGGCGCGCCGGGGCCGGAGAACACGCAAAGCCCCATCCAGAGCAACGCCGTCATCAAAGCGTCGCTCATAGACAATTGCGCCAGCATCGGTTTCCCCGCCTCCGGCTGTCAGAACATCGTGCGCGACGGCTCGGCGGGCGCATCCAATCCGACCAATGCGCAGCACGGGACGCTCTCCTTCCGGCGCAGGTTCACCAACACAACTCAAGAGAACGTGTTCCGCCTGCGATTCCGCGTCGTTAACATCACGACTCTGAACAGCCCCGGCTATGCGCCGAACAACGGGCAGGCAGATTTACGCCTGCTCAGTTCGGCGGACACGACCGTCACGCCGTCCAACCCCTTCGCGCCGGGCGACGTTGCGGTGAGGGGGACCACGCTTGAGCAGCCCCCGACGCAGGCTCTGGGCGGCGGCCTCAATTCGACCGTCACGCTCGATCTGCCGCAACCTCTGGCGAGCGGCGAGAGTGTGACGGTGCAGTTGCTCGTCGGCGTCCAGCAAAACGGAAACTACCGTTTCTTCGTCAACGTGGAAGCCTTATTCGTTGACCCCGTCTTACCGCTCAAAGCGCCGGGCGCTACGAAGGCAGGCCGGAAACAGTAAGGATCGGCGTCAATGCGAGGGCGATAACTGACCGCTCCTCATTAACACGGACTTTGAATCAGAGTCTCAACCAGAAAGCCCCGGATCGTCCTAAGCGATTCGGGGCTTCTGTTTTTGCGGCAAGAAATGTCGCAGTTCTTCCGGTTCACAGCGCACAGCGTGCGTGATGCAGTTGACCGGGGCGCGCTGCGGGTTGATTTGAGAATTAAAAACTCAGGCCGGGAATGAGTAAGTCGGGGTGTATTGAGGGGGAGACGCTTCGAGGAGCGGGCGTCCGTCGGCTTCGAGCCACGCGTGTCCGGCGAGCAGCGATTCCTTTTCCTTACGCACGCCGAAGACGATGCGTGTCTTGATACCGTAGAGCGCGAGATAACGGTGTAGCACGGGAGCGCGTTTCCAGCACGTCGGCGTAAAGCACAGCAGGTTGATCCCCAGCAGCGCATCGACGAGTTGCGCCAGACGTTGCTCAGTCATACGCGGATTCCGTCGCCTACGCTCGCGCGAAGTGCCTGCGATGAGAGACAGGACGCGCGGGAGGGGCAGGAACTTGATGAGCAAAGAGAGCAGGGCGACCCATGCCGCCATGCGCAGCAGCAAGAACGCTTCCTCGGGCTTGTGCCTGAGGAAATGCAAGACGCGGCGCACGACCCACGCCTTCTGCGGACTTTTGTGTGTGTGCTGGACAGGCATCGGTAGCTTCAAGGATAACCTGAGCGGTTGTCGCCGTTCTTCTTGAAAGTTCAGGGCTTAAGGGGAATCGCAGTTACAGGGTTTCCGGTCGGGAAAGTCGTCTCTGCCCGGACTCCGCTGACCGTGCGACGCCTTTTACTTTCGCCTTTTTCGACAGGCGATAGCCGCGCCGCGTGCGCGCCTTCACTTCCGTGCGATCCACCTTGACCTCGATGCTTCGCCACCGCCCGTCCTGTGAACGATTAGACGGGCGATAGCCGATGGTGTATTGATTGCTCAATTCCTCAAGTATCTCCGCGAAAGCGTCGCGCAAGGCTTTCCCTCCCGGCGTGGGAACGAAACGACCACCGCTCTTGTTCGCGTAGTCGCGTAAAACTCCGGCGGCCTGGGTCGACATGCGAGGGCCGGGGATTTTCTCCGCCATGTCAACGGTGTAGATGGTGGCGTTTGCGTCGAGCGCGGCGGCGAGAGCTTTGTCGGAAGAGGCCGCGCTGCGCGTGTCAGCCCCGTCGGAGAGCACCACGATGGCGCGTCTCTTCTCCGGGCGGGTTGCGAGATCGGCTGCCGCTTGCACTATGGCGTCGTGCAAAGCCGTTTCGCCTCTGGCCGCAAGATTATAAGCCAGCGGCGATAGGTCGCGGCTCTGAGAGAAACCCTGAACCTGTTCGACTTTTCGGTGGAAGCTATAGACGGCTGCGGTGTCGTCCGCGCGTAAGCCATCGAGGAAGCGAATCGCGGCGGAGCGCGCCATAGACACGCGTCCCTCCATGCTCCCCGATACGTCGAGCAACAGAGCGGCTGCGAAGGGCGTCTCTTCCCGGCTGAAATTTGTGATCTGTTGTTCCTGCCCGTCCTCGTAAACTTTAAAATTCGCGCGCTCTAGCCCATGCACATACTCGCCGCCCGCGTTCGTCGCGGTCACGTTGAGCACCACCAGGTCAGTCTCCACACGGACGATCTCATCATCCTGCCGGTCTTCTTGCGCTCGGGAAGGAGAGTACAACCCGTAAAAGGTCAGGGCTGACGCGAGTATGGACGCGAACAGCGGCAGCCGCTTGAGACGCGAGCGAGCATGCGTGTGGCGGGCAGCGGTTTCCACTTTGGTTTGATCCTGTCAGCGATAGATAGTGCGAATATGCTTGACCAATTCGACAACTTCGTTGGCACGTTTGATGATCGCCGCCGACACAACCTGCCTCGGCGTGCTCTCAACTTTTTTCTGTAACTCGGATGAGAGTTTGACCAGATGCTCCAAAGCCTTCCCGACTTGCGGCGGCGGCTCTTTCAACTCGTCTTTACTCTCTTCGCCGCCAGCGTTGCTTCGTATCTGCCGGGACAGTTTCTCCATGCGGCTCAGTTTCTTCAAATCCGCGCTCTGGAGAGTCTTGTGACGCGCGAACGCCTCCTGTAGCTCGACGGCCAACTGCGCGTTCTCTTTCGCGCGTGAGAGGTGCTCCTTGTAGTCGTTCTCCTCGCGCTTGAGCGCCATGTTCTTGAGCATCTCTCTGTAGGGCGAATCCTGTTCGGGGTCTTCGGGCGGTTTAACGACGGGCTTATTTCTATTGATATTTTCGGGGTATTTGG
>DASPJG010000626.1:0-5415 GCA_035628755.1 Pyrinomonadaceae bacterium | reverse complement strand
ATCAGCGCGACCGGGCGCGCCGTCGTCATCGACGTGCCCATCGAAGCGCGCCACGCCCCGAACTTCTTCCTCGACGTGTCCTACGTCAAGAACGGCGAGATGTTTTCGGCCTCCACGTCGCTCGTCGTGCCGCCGCGCGACCGCCTCTTGAAAGTCGAGATCATCCCGAACAAGCGCGAGTTCAAGCCGCGCGAAACCGCCTCCTACACGATCTCGGCGCAGAACGGAGACGGGAGTCCGGCGGCGGGCGCGGAGGTCAGTTTCGGCGTCGTTGACGAGGCCATCTACAGCATCATGCAGGAGAGCGTCGGCGACATCCGCAAGCAGTTCTACGCGCAACGCTACAACGAGGTGAACACCACCTTCGCCATCAACTACTACTTCAACGGCTTCGCGGGCAAGAAAGCGATCCAGCTCGCCGCGGGCAAGCGCGCGCAGCAACTCGCCGACTTCAAAAACGAGGGCGATTTCGTCGAGCCGCTGATCCGCAAAATATTCAAAGACACGGCCTACTGGCAGCCCGCCATCATCACGGGCGCGGACGGCAAGGCCAACGTCAAGGTCGAACTGCCCGACAACCTGACGACATGGCGCGCGACCGCCCGCGCCGTCACCGCCGACACGCGCGTCGGCTCCGCGACGAGCAAGGTCATCGAGCGCAAGGATGTCATCGTCCGGCTCGCCACGCCGCGCTTCCTGACATCCGGCGATACGGTCGTGCTCTCCGGCATCGCGCACAACTATTTGAACGCCGATAAGACGACGCAGATTTCCCTGAGCGTCAATGGCGCGCAACTGCTCGACCCGCCCGCGCAGACCGTCACGATCCCGAAGAACGGCGAACACCGCATCAACTGGCGCGTCAGCGCGCAGCAGACGGGCGACGTGACGCTGCTCGCCAAAGCCCTGACCGATACGGACTCCGACGCCGTCGAGTTACGGCTTCCAATCGTCCCGCGCGGGCTGAAACAGACGTTGGGCGAGGCCGCCACGCTCTCCGGCGACGGCGATGCGGAGCGCACCATCACGATCAACCTGCCGAACAACGCAGACCCGCGCGCGCGCACGCTGCGCATCGAGGCCGCGCCCTCCGTCGCCTCGACGCTCTTCGGCGCGCTCGATTACCTGACGGGCTTCCCTTACGGCTGCGTCGAGCAAACGATGTCGCAGTTTCTCCCGACCGTCATCGTCGCCAACACTCTGCGCGACGTTGAGCAGGCTTCCATCCGCGACACGAACAACATCAACAAGAAAGTGAACAAAGGGCTGACGCGGCTCTACAACTTCCAGCACGAAGACGGCGGCTGGGGCTGGTGGAAGGACGACCCGACCGACCCGTGGATGACGGCCTACGTCGTTGACGGCCTGACGATGGCCTCGCGCGCCGGGTATCAAACGGACGATGCGCGCGTGGAAAAAGGGCGCGGCAAGTTGTCCGGCCTGCTCGACGCCGGGCGCAACGACGACGGCAAAGAGATCAACATGGAGACGCGCGCCTACATGGTCTACGCCCTGAACGCGAGCGGCGGCGTCAACCCGCGTTACATCGAAGAACTGTTCACGAATCGCGGGCGGCTGCAACCCTATGCCCGCGCCCTGCTCGCGCTCACCCTGAAACAGCGCGGCGACACGCGCGCCCGCGCGCTCGCCTCCGAGATCGAACGCTCCGCCACGCAGAACGACTTCGACGCCCACTGGCAGTCGCGCCGCAAGTTCGACAGCTACGAAGAGGACATGAGCATCGAAGCGACCGCGCTTTCGATCAAAGCCCTCGCGCAGATCGCGCCCGAGAGCGGCGTCTTGTCGAAGGCCGTGCGCTGGACGGTGGCGAGCCGCAGGAGCGGCAACCGCTATTGGGTTTCCACCCGTCAAACCGCTTTCGTCATTTTCGGTCTGACGGACTACCTCAAGGTCAGCAACGAACTCTCGCCCGCTTACGCGCTCGAAGTTTACGTCAACAACGAGCAGGTGCTCGCGCAACAGGTGACGGGCGCGGACGCGACGGGCGCGAAGTCCTTCGTCGTCACGCGCAAAAACGAGCAGGTGGGCGGCGCAACTCAGGTGCGCTTCGTCAAGCGCGGCGCGGGCGTGCTCTACGCCGCCGCCACGCTCGAATACGCGACGAACGACGAACAGACCGCGCCGCAGAGCGTCTCCGGCTTGAAGATCACGCGCGAGTACCTGCGCCTGCGCGTGGAGGAAGGCGACGAAGGGCGTTTGAAGTGGAAGACCGAGCCGCTCACGGGCGAGTTGCGTTCGGGCGACCAGATCGTCTCGCGTCTCATCATCCAAGGCTCGCCCGCTCCCTACCTGCTCATCGAAGACCCGATCCCGGCGGGCGCGGAACAGGTCGAGAACATCAGCGGCCTCGACCTCAATTACTCGGAGCAGGGATGGAGCGATTGGTACAGCGCGCGCGAGTTCCGCGACCAGCGCACGGCCTTCTTCCTCAACTTCTTCAGCGGCAAAGCCATCTTCCAGTACGCCATGCGCGTGCAGGAGCCGGGCGATTTCCGCATCGCCCCGGCGCGCGTCGAGTTGATGTACCACCCGACCGTGCAGTCGAACACGGCGAGCGGGAAGTTGACCATTCTTGATCGGCAGTGAACAGTTTGAATTTAAGGTGACGACATGACCAAGAACGTACTCGCCTCCATCTTCTCCGCCGCCCGCGACCTCCTGCGCTCGCCCCGCGCGCTCGCCGTGCTCGTCGCGCTCTACGCCGCGTTCATCGCCGCCGTCTTTTTCTTCATCACGACGCGCGAAGCGACCCTGTGGCAGTTGTTCGTCACGGGTGCGACCGTCATCCTCGCGCCGCTGCTCTTCTTCGTCGTGCAGGCGGCGGGCGCGAGTTACGCCGTCGGCCACCGGGGCGCGGGCGCGCTGCTCCGGCACACGGCGCGAAGTTTCCTGAAAGTGCTCGTCGTGAGCATTCCCGTCATCCTGCTCGCCGTGCTCTCCGTCTATCTCTTGAACAAACTTGAGCGGCGCGCGGAGTTGTCGCCGGAAGAGCGCGCCCGTGTCGAATACGCGTCGAACGATCCGGGAAGCGAAACCGAGTCTGCGTCGGAAGAATCGAGGCCGAAGCCGCCCGTGCGCTGGAAGTACCTGTTCATCTCGGCCTTGCGTCTTTTCGTGCTCGGCCTTCTGCTGCCGCTCGCCGCGATGCACCTCTGGCTCGCCGCCACCCGCGACGGCCTCGTCGCAGCCTTCGCACGCTTTCACCGCCACCTCGCGCGCGCCTTCTCCGCACGCAGCATTTTCACTTACGGCGTCGGGATGATCGTCTTCGCGCTGCTTCCCTATTTCCTGATCACGAAACGCACGCCCTTCGACAGCAACACGCTCGAATTGACGATTTTCGGCGCGCGCATATTCCTTGCCCTCTCGCTCATGCTCTTCGGCTGGGTGATGACCATGACCGCGCTCGCACGCGCCGACGGCCACGCACCGGCGGCGACGACCGAACCTGCGCCCGACGAGACGCAACCCCATACTGCCCCGGCGACGGCGGCGACAAGTTGAAGCCCCGGTCGAATGAACGCTGTGCTCGCCGCAGTTAAAAACTTCCTCTTCCCCGCACACGACGGCGCGCGCCACGGGTTGATGCACGTCTGCGTCTGCCTCGCACTCTTCTGCGCTTGGTCAATGCCGCCGCAGCCCGTCGCGGTCGAAGTCGAACGCGCGCGCGTGAGCGAGGGCGAGATGGATGCCGCCTTGCAGCGCGCCGCCGCCTCCGCCCTCGGTTCGCGCGAAGGCGCGATCATCGTGCTGGACGCGCAGACGGGACGCATCCGTGCCGCCGTCAACGCGCGCGCGGCGGAAGAAGCGGCCTTTCCGCCCGGCTCCGCGATCAAACCTTTCACCCTGCTCACGGCCTTGCGCGCACGCCTCATTGATGCCGACGCGCGCCTCTCCTGCCGCAAGCATTACACGCGCCACGGGGCGGACTTCACCTGCTCGCACCCGGTCTACGTTCCGCCCTTCAGCCCCCCGCAAGCTCTCGCCCATTCCTGCAACTACTACTTCGCGCGCCTCGCCGAACGGCTTTCTCCCGCCGACTTCAAACACACGCTCGCCGCCTACGGGTTCGGCGCGCAAGCCGCTGCAACGGCGACGATCAAACAGGCGAGCGCGCCGCGTGATGCGACGACGGCGACGCCGCGCCTGCCGCGCGGTAACCGGGATGTCAGCACCGCGCTCGGCGAAGGCGGCGAACTGCTCGTCACTCCGCTGCAACTCGCCGCCGCCTATGCCGCGCTCTTTAACGGCGGCCACCTCTACCGCACGTACGCCGCCGCGCCCGAAAATTTCCGCGCAGAGGAGATCGCGCGACTCGACATCACGGACGACGAGCGCGCGCTCCTGCTCGCAGGCATGCGCGGCGCGGTCAAATACGGCACGGCTCTCCCGGCTGATCTCGCCTCCCTCCCGACACACGTCTTCGGCAAGACGGGCACGGCCACCGACGAATCCGACGGCTTTCACACGCACGGCTGGTTCGTCGGCCTCGCCTCCGAACGCGAGGCAGGCGCAAGCGAACCACACGCCGCTTCGCCGTCAGACGCACCCGTGCCCGGCGAGGTCAAACTGGCCGTTCTCGTCTTCCTCAAACGCGGGCAGGGCAAAGAGAGCGCGTCGCTCGCGCGCGCCGTCTTCGCCGAGCACGCGCGCCTGTTGACGACCGGCGCGACGACTTCGGAGCCACGCGCAAACGCGTCGTCCGTGAACAATCAACACGGCTTCGCGGCCACGCCGCGCACGCCAAGCGGCGCAACGCTCGTCACCGTGCGCCTCACGCGCGAAGAGGTCACGCGCACGCTCCCGCTGGATGAATACCTGTTCGGCGTGCTGGCGGCGGAGTCGAGCGTCGAGGGCGAGTTCGCGGCGTTGAAGGCGCAGGCGGTCGTCAGCCGCACCTACGCGCTCTCGAACCTCCGCCGCCACGCGCGCGACGGTTATGACTTCTGCAACACGACCCACTGCCAGCGTTTCCTACAGGTCACGCAGGCGACGGCTCGCCCGGACTTTCATGAATTCGTCCGCCGCGCCGTCGCCGATACGAGCGGCGAGGTCTTGCGCGATGCGCGCGGCGCGCTCGCCTCCGACGTTTTCTTCTCCACTTCCTGCGGCGGGCAGACGGCCAACCTCCAGACGCTCTGGGGAACTCCGGCGCGCGAGCCTTACCTGCGCGGCGTCCGCGACGAATACTGCGCCGCCATGCCCCACCGGCGTTGGACGGATGCCATCCCCGCCGCGCGTCTCGCCAGAGCCTTGCGCGAAGACGCGCGCACGGATGTCGGCGGGCGCGTCGAGGCGTTGTCGGTCGTCAAACGCGACGCGACGGGGCGCGTCGAGCAACTTGCGATTACGGGAGAGCGGCGGCGCGTCGTGGTGCGCGGCTGGGACTTCAAG
>DASPJG010000625.1:0-2171 GCA_035628755.1 Pyrinomonadaceae bacterium | reverse complement strand
GACGACATGCTCGAAGAAACTTCCGCGCCCGACGCCGGTTCCGCCCCCGCAGCCGCGCACGCCACGCCCGCGAACACGCGCGACACGCTCGACGACATGCTGCCCGTCGTCCTCAAACGAGACTTCATCCAACTGCTCCTGCAATCGCCATACAAGCTCTATCTCTACTGGACGTTCGCGCGCGACCCGCACACCGTCCTGCGCGAGGCGTTCGGCGAATTGGCCGCGCAATACCGGCTGGCGGTGCGGCTCATCAAAGTCGAGAGCGGCGAGGAATTTTTGTTTGACGCACCGAGGGAGCGCGCGCAGTGGTTCGATGTCTACCCGCGCCACGTCTATCGCGCCGAAGTCGGGTTCCGCGCCGAGGCGCGCCCGTTCGTTCGCCTGCTCTCTTCAAACACCGTGACGACGCCACCCGACCGCGCCTCGCACCTCTCGGACGCGTCGCGGGAGTTTCAACTTGAGGCGAACGAGTTCGCACAGCTTCTCGGCGGCGCGGGCTATGAACGATACGCGCGCGCGCTGACCGCCGACGCAGGCGGCGTCGGGATCAACGTCGAGGAAGGCGGCGCGGTCGTCACAGTCGAGGGCGAAGGCGCGTGCGTCCACGTCTCACGCGAGGCGGCGGACGAATACCCGCACCGCTGATTCCAAGTGCCGCACGGATTTTTCAGTCTCATCCTACACGCGCACCTGCCCTTCGTGCGCCACCCCGAACATCCCGAATTTTTGGAAGAAGACTGGCTCTACGAAGCCATCACCGAAGTCTACCTGCCGCTGCTCCAAACCCTCTCCGCACTCGACGCGGCTGGCGTGCGCCCGCGTCTCGCACTGAATCTCTCGCCCACGCTCTGCGAGATGCTGGCCGACCCGCTCCTGCAAACGCGCTACGCGCGCCACCTCGCCAACCTCTCCGCGCTCGCCGAAAAGGAGACCGCGCGCACCCGCCGCGACGCGCGCCAATTTCTCCCCTCCGCGCACATGTACGCACGCATGCTGCGCGCCACACGGCGACTCTGGCACGAAGTTTACGAAGGCGACCTCATACGCGGCTTTCGCCAACTCCAGAACACGGGCGTCTGCGAGATCATGACCTGCGGCGCGACCCACGGCTTCCTCCCACTCATTTCGACCACGGAAGCGCGCCGCGCCCAGATCGAGATCGCCGTCGCCAATTATCAAAAGCATTTCGGGCGTCGCCCGCGCGGCATCTGGCTGCCCGAATGCGCCTACGCCGAAGGCATCGAAACGCTTCTGGCCGATGCCGGGCTTGAATACTTCATCGCCGACACGCACGCCATTCTCTACGGCGAACCGCGCCCGCGCCACGGTGTCTACGCGCCCGTCAAATTGGCGAACGGCGTCGCCGCGTTTGCGCGCGATCTCGAAACGAGCCAGCAGGTGTGGAGTTCTCTCATCGGCTATCCGGGCGACGAAAACTATCGTGAGTTCTATCGCGACATCGGCTGGGACGCGCCGCTCGAATATCTCCGCCCGCACCTCCACGCCGACGGCGCGCGCCGCCATCTCGGTCTCAAATATCACCGCGTCACGGGTCGGGACGTGCTGCTCGCAGACAAGCAACCTTATCGCCCGCGCCGCGCCCGCGAGCGCGCCGCCGTCCACGCCGCCCACTTCGTTGACGAGCGCATCAAACAATGCGCGCGCCAGCGCGAAGCCCTCGGCGGCCACGTGCCCCTCATCACCTCGCCCTACGACGCCGAACTCTTCGGCCACTGGTGGTTCGAAGGCGTCCAGTTTCTCCGACACGTCTTCCGCGAACTCGCCCGCCGCAGAGACGAGATCGAGACGCTCTCTCCGGCTGACTATCTGGCCTCGCACGCGCGCCTCCAAACCCAGCGTCTCTCTCCTTCCTCATGGGGCGCGGAGGGCTACTACAAAGTCTGGTTGAACGACACGAACGCGTGGCTCTACCCGCAGCAACACGCCGCCGAAGCGCGCATGACCGCGCTCGCCAATCAGCGCCCGGATGCGCCGCCCGGCTCGCTCGCCTCGCGCGCGCTCAATCAGGCCGCGCGCGAACTGCTTCTCGCCGAGTCGAGCGACTGGGCATTTCAGATCGCCCACGCCACCACGGTCGAATACGCCGCGCGCCGCTTCCGCTCCCACATCACGCGTTTTCATGCGTTGGCCTCCGACATCGAACGCGG
>DASPJG010000624.1:0-10172 GCA_035628755.1 Pyrinomonadaceae bacterium | reverse complement strand
CCGTCGGGCGAGAAGGCGGGCATCCGGTCGTTGACGAGCGGGTTGTTGGAGATGTTCGTCACATCCGTGCCAAACGGGGTCATCGTGAAAATCTGTGCGACGCCCGTGCGCGTGCTGCTAAAGGCAATCGTTTGCCCGTCGGGCGACCATGTGGGCTGAAAGTCGCCGTCAAATGAGATCAGGTTTGCGTTCGTTCCGTCGCTGTTCACGACCCAGATGCCGCCGCCGCCGCTTTGACCGCCGGAGCTGCTGAAGGCGATCTTCCTGCCGTCGGGCGAGAAGGCCGGGAAACTGCCAATCTCGGGCACGTTAGGCTCGGTGTTCAAGACCCCGGCATCGAGATCAAAGGCCATGACGCTGATCTTCTGGGCGTTGTTCACGAAGGCGAGACGCGACCCGCCGGGGACGCGCTCCTGAATCGTCGTGTTGATGCTGCGTGACTGAATGAGCGAGCCGCCAGCGGCGGGGACGAACGTCCCGTCGGGCGCGCTATGCCCGGCTCTCAGTTCGAAGATTTGGCTGACGCCGCCGGTGACACGGTTCTGGTGGCACTCGGCGCACGACTGCGCGTTATAGACCGGCCCAAGCCCGGTGGCTCTCTCCTCGCGCTGCTCGAAGGCGATGCGGTCGGCGTCGAATTGAGCCTGAGTGGTGAAGCCGTTGGTCAGGTTGTCGAAACTGGCAGGCGCCTCAGTCGCGCCGGACTGGCTATTGACGGCTGGTGTGAGAGGTAGCGAAGCGATGAGTAGCGAGGCGAAGAACGCGAAGACAAACAACTTGAGAACTTTCATAGTTTCTCCTGAGCCTGAAGCCGCTTCCGGTAATGCCGGAAGCGGGTCGACCGCTGATGGCGGCCCGGGGAAGCGAGGAGTGAGAACTGGCAACAAACCCTTGGATGGTAAAAGGTTGATGGAACCCGGGGTGGGACGAGAGGTGACCACGCCGGAGAAGACGCTCCCCGTGTGCTGCCCGACGAGAAGCGGTAGAAGCGAATGGCTTAAAGCGAAGAACGGACGAACTGTTCGGAAAACTGAACAGCCGAAAGGCACCTGTTGATTTTCGTTGTTCTGAGGATGCAACTGGTATGCCCCGTAGTCGGAGAGGCAGCATGCTCAAGTAAATGTCGGAATTCGTAAAAAGTGACGGCGTGGCTGCGCGCGCCGATGAGACGCGCCTTGAGGAATTTGGATTTTATGCGGATAACTCTTGCAAAAATTTGGAGAGCGCGCCCGCAGGACTCGGCGCGCGTCGGTCGTCTGGACTGGAATAATCTGAATCGGTTGCCGGAGAAAGCTATATTTCTGACCCGCGGAACGAAGCCCGTCTTCGGACGCGAGGCGAGTCTCGGGCTAGAGTTTGTGCCAGATGTATTTCCCGCTCGACCAGTAGAGGAAACCGTCAGTGCCCGCGAGCTTGCCGCTGATGATGTCGGCTCTCGCGTTAAGGTTTCTCCTGACCACGAGCGCGGGCGGGTAATTCCTGACCGGCACCGCCCGCAGCCCTTGCGCGGCGACGCCTTTGAGCAGGTACGATTGCGTCGCTTGCGGGCTGCGCCAGCCTTCAGGGCCGTGGCCGTGAACGATAGCCAGCAGCGCGTCGCTCTGTTCTATCTTGACGGGGCCCACGGGCGGCGGGGTTTGCTTCGTCTGGTTCGGATCAGGCGAGACAGCCCGACGCGGGTCAGAGACTATCCAGTTGGAGAGCTCACTGTTGATCTCGCCGAGCATGTCGCGGGACGGCTTGACCGCGACCGCGAGGTCGCTCGAACCATCGCCGTTGAAGTCGCCGGTGACGAACGAGTCCGGGCGGTTCTCGTCAACGGCCACAGCCCGTTGATAGACACGTTCGAGCGACGCGCGCGCCTCCGCGTTCGTCGCCGGCTTCGCTTCGGTCGTCGGTTGCACTTCTGCGGGTGTCGCCCCGGTCGTCGCGTTCGTGACCACAGACGGTGAAGACCCCGGCGAACTGTTGCCGCCCGTGCCCGCAGATTCCTGGCACGCAACCGAGAGCACGCACGCGGCCAGCAGACAAAGCAGGATTGGTTTCATTTCTCGACTTTTACTTTTGGAGGTTTAAAGCGGCGAGGGCGTAGGAGCTTTTAAGTCAAAACCTACGATAAGTCAATCATTAGTTTGAGGGCTGCAACAGAACTGACTGCTGCCGTTTAAATCGGTGAAAGTAAGGCTTACATCGGCGGGCGATGATGCGACATGGAAAGGTAAAATGAAATCCACCCACGTCGAGTAGCAACACTACCTTGCCGAGTAACTTCTTGAATATCTCAACGTACTCCCACCAACCCCTGCACCGATTGGAGCAATTTCTCTGAATCATACCCGACACCATCTTTGAAGACGATCTCCACCTTCTCGATGTCGTTGATATTCGCCGCCGGATTGCCCTTCACGACCATCAAGTCGGCCTGCTTGCCGACGGCGATGGAACCGATCCGCGCGTCTTCGCCAAGAAACTTTGCGCCGTTGAGGCTCGCAATCTTTATTGCTTCCACTGGGGTGAAGCCCGCTTCGACCAGAAGCTCGACTTCGCGCAGATCACCGAAGCCGGCAACAATGCCGCCGTTGCCCGTCGGATCGAGTCCGGCAATGAGCAATCCTCCCGCTTGAACAAACGCGCGCTCAAAATCCATCGCCTTACGCAACAGCGCGACGAAATTCGTTTCGGACGAAACGCGCGCACGCGCTTGCAGATAGCGCACGCGTGCGTCTACAGACATCACGCTCAGCATCCTCAGATTCAGCAATGCACTAGCCGCGCCGATACCACTCTGAGCCAACGGCGCGCCTCCAGCTTCAAATACCGGAAGCGTCGAGGTGATTGCCACCTTCTTCGCGACCAGCGTGCGAATCGTCTCCCGTGCGGCAGGACTATTCAGGTCAAGTTGCCGCAGACTCGCGCTGACTGCCCCGCCCGGCGGACACCGATCCACCTTCTTATCCGGGACGAACTCGGAATCGGCGAACAGCCCGTGCTCCAGATTGTCAATGCCGATCTCCGCGGCCTCTCGATAACCGACCGAGCAGAGATGACCCGTAACTTTCAAACCGCGCTTATGCGCCTCTTCGACGACCGCGCGCAATTCGGCGCGCGTGATGTTCATGTACGCCTTGAACGATGTCGCGCCCGCATCAGCCCAGTAGTTCACCATGCGCCGCGCGTCATCCGGCCCGGTAAGTTGATGCATGACGGGCGTGAACGCGCCGGAGCCTTCGAGATACGGCGCAGTGACATGCATCTTCGGGCCAATCATCCGTCCTGCGTCGATGAGCCGCTTGATTTCCAGATCGGTGTACGGAGCGACGCTGCCCGTGGTGCGAATGGTGGTGACTCCGAGTGCGAGATAAAGACGCGGAAAGCTGGTGCCCATGTTCGAGTACATGGGCGGCGATCCGCCCATAGGGAAGAACAGGTGATTGTGCATCCCGACGAGGCCGGGAAGAACTGTATAGCCTGTGAGGTCGAGCACCTGCGCGCCAGCGGGAGCTTTCGTCGTCGCGCTCGCCCCCATCGACTGTATCTTGCCGCCGCTGATGACAATTGTCTGATCCTCCAGGGGCGCGGCGCCCGTTCCATCAATCACACGCACATGTGTCAGCACCACCGTCGGCGCTTCGACGCGAATGAACTGCTGGCGGTCGGGCGCTTGCGCGGCGGAAGTAATGGCGAAGCAGAAGAAGAGGAGGAGAAGAGGGAGTTTAATCTTCATTACCGTGTTGTCCTTTACGGGTGCCGGGATTTGGGGCGAAAGGATAATAGTGTCGCGCCTGCCGGAGCGGAAGCTCAACCGTGCAAACTCCGGTGAAGTTCTCTCTCTGAGAGAGAGTAGCTTGCGACTTCCTGCGCTCTAAAATAATTTTTGCAACACTACTTCTGTCTCGGGAGTAACAGTGCTTCCTTGATACTTTCACCCTCGATTGAGAATTCATGGAGGGGGCGTCGAACAGCTTCGACTTGCTGATCCGGGTAATAAACCATTCCACCGCCCGCCGGGATGCCGATGCCCCTCGCGGAGCCGCTTAGAAGTCGCATGGCCATTCGAAGCCTGCTCCATCCCTGTCCCTCATCATGGGCATCTATCAAGAAGGGAACTAGCTGAAACGTGCTCACCAATTCCGTGCCTGATGATCCTTCTATGTTTCCGAACAGCCCGAGTTGCTGCGCTCCGGCTGAGATACCAATCAAGACTGCCCCCTCGTCATACCTTCTGGTGATGAACTCCTTCATCCCCGTCTCGACGAACACATTCCAGCCCAATTCCACGTCGCCCCCCGCCAGTAGAATGATGTCTGCCTCGTTTAGGAATGATCGTTCTTCCGCCGAGAAGGAGCGAAGAATCATCCTGCGATCATGAACCCCGATGCCATCCATGGCTGCCTCGAAGATTGAATAGAACTCGGGCTTGTCGCCGTTGGACGCGCCGATGTAAGCGGCTTTAGGCGAGGCACGCGCCGTGAGGTGGCGGACGGAGTCGAGGAAAAGATTTCCTCCCTCGCCCCAGAACAGGAGCGAGCTGTCTGCAAAGAGAAAAATCGGCTGTGGGTTCGGCTGCATGACGGGACGTTCGAAGCTGTTATATCACGTTTTTCGGGGCGGGTGATTCCAAGACAATCGACGGCAGACCGAGCCGGGGCGGCAGGGGGCACAAATGAAAGCCGCGTTCAATAATTGATCCGAAACGCCGTGAGTTTACGCGTTAACACTTAGCCGGAAATTTTCGGCCACTCTTCAAACAACAAGGTGATAAATCATGAAATCGCACGTCGGTTTAAAACAAATCTATATCTTTTTCCTGCTGAGTCTGAGTTGTAACGTCCTGCTGGCTCCGGCGCAGACCAGGCGCACCGGAACCAGGCAAGGCACACAGGCCGCCGCCAGCCCGGCGAAGGCGAAAGCCCAGTCCTGCTCGGGCGCATGGACGGGGGTCATTAACTACACGCGTACACAGACTAACTCGAACAACAAGACCGTGCAGCGTGTCTCCGGCAGGGGCGAGGACACGACCGACTGGCAAATGAATTACAACTACAGGGCTGTGGTCGCCGTCGTCGAAAGCCCCGAGAAGAACGGCACGAGCAACGGCAAGGCTTCAATCAATCACACCTTTAGTTCTACGGAAACGGTCTCGGCCAAAGAGCGGAACTCCTGCGACCGGGGCAAGACGTGGCGGGTGATGACCGGCACGACGACTTCGAAGACCGAGACGACAGCCAGCGCCGGAGGTTTGGAGGCCAACGTTCACATCGGCGTCAACGCCGACGGCACTTACACCGTCAGCGTCGCCCTGCCACAGATACAGGGCAAAACCACCGGCTCGCAGAGTTCGACCTACGGCGGCCAATGCGTACCGAAAGAGGGAAAAAACCTCACCCTGCCGCCGACCGACACGAGCGTTGACGGGAACTCTCTGACAACCGACGGGAGCCACCGTGTTAACGCCGGAGACCCGAACCGCCTGAGCGGCAGCTACTCGAAGACGTGGCAGAACGTTACGGAGACCGTCACCTGGAGCCTGCAAAAGTGCGGCGCGCCGCTGCGCCTGATCGACCTGAAGTTCGAGCACCCGAAATTCCCGAACTTCAACGACTGGCAGGAGGTCGCAGAGCAGGCCGGCACGGTTGACGGAAACATGGTCAAAATCAAGGCGCGCGTTCTTAACGCCTCGGGCGAGACGAAATTTGCCGACGTGAAGTTCAAAGAGACCTACAAGGGCGACAAGTGGGACGGTGCGCGCGCCGACGCGCCACTCGAAGACACGGCGGTCTCCGTTCGCCTTGAGCCGGGAGAGGAGCGCGAGGTCGAGATGGTCTGGGACTCGTCAGGCTACGCGTGGTTCGACGACGGGAGGCCGCGCCTCGTGCAGCGCATCAAGGCCGAGTTGGAAGAGAATGACAAGAAGGTTGACGAACTGACTAAGAACCTGAAAGTGGCTCCGAAGCCTCTGGTTCTGGTTCACGGCCTCTGGAGCAACTGGCGGGCGTGGGAGTCATGGCAGAACATCCTGACGACCTCGCACAGCTACGACTGGAAGGCGTTTCCCGTCGGCGAGAAGCCGGAGAAGGGCGTGATGAATACGGGCGGTGAGTTCCTCTCCTCGGAGCCGACGGGCGGGATTTTCGAGAACTCTCAGCAACTCGGCAAGTACATCCGCTACGCGCAGGAGGAGAGGAACGCGTGGCACGTAGACATCGTGGCGCACTCGATGGGAGGTCTTATCTCGCGCCATTACATACACAACTTCATGCCGACGGACTCGCCCGACGGACGACCGCAGGTCGCGCACGTCGTCATGCTCGGCACGCCGAACATGGGAAGCCCTTGCGCCGACGTGATGAATTCGGCTTTCGATATTCTGGGCAAGAACGTTGAGGCCATCAGGCAGTTGCAGCCTGCGGTCGTCGCCGAGTTCAACCGGGTGAACGTCAACCGCAAGGGCGTAAAATTCTCGGTGCTGGCCGGGAACCCTCTGCCCGTCATGTGTAAGACCGTGGTTTGGAACGACGGCGTCGTTCCCGTGGAGTCGGCGCACTGGGTAATAAAGGACAAGGCCATCTCTAAGAACTTGCATACGGATTTGACAGGTACGTCCGATTTTTCGAGCTTCGTCAAACCACGTCTGGCAATCGGCCCGAAAGGCAACCATAACCCCGAGCAGCCGGAGCTGCCGCGATACCCGAACCAGACTGGCCGTAAGTCTGACAGCCCTTACGCCGTCATGTTTGTTAACGCGTCGTATGGGCTACAGTCGCCGAGCGTCGCCGGGGGCGGAGACGATTTTCGCCCGACGTTCGCCAGAGAGGTAAAGCTCGCGCCGAAACAGGCGTTGGAAATCGACCTCACCGTCCCGGCAGGCGCGAATTTCGGTGTTACGTTCATGTCCAGCCCGAAAGTCTCGGCAACTCTGATTGACGATAAAGGTGCTGTTCAGGGGAAAAATCTCGCGGACTCACCCGAGTCGAGAGGGATGTTCCGCACGATTTTCGTCGAGCGAGGCATGATGGCCGGGACTTGGAAGCTGAGGGTTGAAAACACCGGCGCACTGGAAGCCCCTGTCGTCATTGCGGCGTGGAGCGACCCTGTGAAAATGCAGAGATGAGCATGTCTCGATAAATAAGAACGCGGGGCGTCTCCACGCCGCGCGCTTCGCGTCAACAGGGTGCTGAAGCAGGAACGAAAGCGGAGTTGCCGCAGGTAAGGTTCAAAGACCTGCGGCAACGTTGCACGCCAAGCTCCTCTTGCTTGTAGAGACGCATCCGTACACACCCGCAGCAGCGTCCAACAGGTGATAACGGCTCGGGAGTCCGATAACGTAATCCATCTAATAGCACAGCTAAATTCCATCAATCACTACGCGATGAATTATGTACCGGCGACATTTATCTGTTATCTAAAATTTTTTGCAAACTAACTTTATAGTGCAAAGTTCTTGACAAGCAAAATAACTTGATGTAAATCTCAAATCAACATGGCGACCATCCAAGCAATCCGCACGGAAGCAATGGAATTACACATTCGCGACGTATCCAAGACCTATTCCAATGGTGTGCAAGCACTGAAAGACGTGACGCTCACGATTCCGGCGGGGATGTACGGTCTGCTCGGCCCCAACGGCGCGGGGAAGTCCACGCTGATGCGCATCCTCGCCACGCTGCAAGAGCCAGACGCGGGCAGCGTCCGCCTCGGCGACACAGACGTGCTGAAACAGAAGGATGAAGTGCGCAAGACGCTCGGCTACCTGCCGCAAGAGTTCGGCGTTTATCCAAAGGTGAGCGCGGAGAAACTGCTTGATCACTTCGCAATACTTAAAGGCATCGGCGAGCGTCGGGCGCGTAGAGAGGTCGTTGAATCGCTGCTGCGGCAGACGAACCTGTGGGAGGTACGCAAGCAGAAGCTGGGCGGCTACTCGGGCGGCATGCGGCAACGCTTCGGCGTCGCGGTGGCGCTGTTGGGCAATCCGAAACTCATGATCGTGGACGAGCCGACGGCGGGTCTCGATCCCGCGGAGCGCGTGCGCTTCCTCAACCTGCTCTCCGAGTTGGGCGAGAACAGCGTCGTCCTCCTCTCGACGCACATCGTCGAGGACGTGAGTGAGTTGTGCACGAGGATGGCGATCATCGATCAGGGACAAATTCTGCTTGAGGCCGAACCGCTGCGCGCCGTAGACGATCTACGTGGCCGCATCTGGCGGCGCGTGATCTCGAAGGCCGAGCTACCTGCAATGGAGCGAGAGCACGCGGTGATCTCGACGAAGCTTCTCGCAGGGCGCACCGTCGTGCACGTCTACAACGACACGAATCCCGGCCACGGTTTCGAGCCTGCCCAGGCGAACCTGGAAGATGTCTACTTCAGCACGATGGCGGGTCACATTGGCCGACGCCGCGAGCAGGCGGAGCCTCAGGTAGCGTCATGAAGCTCTGGGAGATTTTCCGCTTCGAGTTCGCCTACCAGGTACGCCGTGTCTGGCCGTGGCTGATCTTCGTCGTCCTGCTCGTCTTTGTATTCCTGTTCACGAGAGACAACTCCCTCGCAGAAGCTCTCTACGAGGACTTCTTCGTCAACTCGCCATTCGCCGTTGCGAAAAACACGGTGATGGGCGGCCTGATCTGGCTTCTGGTGGCTGCGGTCGTAGCCGGCGAAGCGGCGGCGCGGGACGTGGCGACGGGCATGCATCCCCTTACCTACACCGCTCCCGTCAACAAGGCCGACTACCTCGGTGGGCGATTCCTCGCCGCCCTCGTTCTCAACGCGTTGATCCTGCTCGCCGTGCAGGCGGGCATCCTGCTGGCCGTCTACTCGCCCGGCGTGGATGCCGGGTTGATTGGCCCGTTCCGCCCGGCTGCATTCCTCACGGCCTACGCCTTCATCGCGCTACCGAACGCCTTCATCGCTACGGCGATCCAGTTCTCTCTGGCGGCGCGGAGTGGCCGTGCTATGGCGAGCTACCTCGGAAGTTTGCTCCTCTTCTTCATGGCCTTCTTCGTCGCCTCCGTCCTGCTCTTCAAACGTGGGCTGGGGACGATGCTCGATCCGCTCGGCATCCGCTTCATCGTAGAAGACCTGGCGCATTTATGGACGACGACCGAGAAGAGTTGGCGACTGATCGAGCTTGAGGGCACGGTGCTCAGAAACCGCCTCCTGTGGCTCGGCATCGCTCTGGGAACTCTCGCAGCCACCTACCTGCGCTTTCGCTTCGCCCATCGTACCGGAAGCACCTGGTGGAGGCGTTGGACGCGACGCCGGGATGCGCGCTCCCCGATGCCTGCCAGCATCGGCGTCACGGCGAGCACGCCAATCTCCGTCCCGCAGACCCCGCGCACGTTCGGCTTCGCCATTCACGCGCGCCAGACGTTCGCCATCGCCTGGGAGTCGTTCCGAGCGATGGCGACGAGTTGGGCTGGACTCGCCATGCTGGCAGGCATCCCGCTCCTGACGGTCTTGGTGGTGCTCGATCAAATGGTGTCCAACGGCGTCCCGCTGGTTCCCACGACCATGCGAGTCGTCAACGAATTGACAGCTCCTCTGTCTGCTGAACTGAGCCGCTGGGTGATCATTCCGCTCCTCATCGTTTTCTTCGCTGGCGAGTTGGTCTGGCGGGAACGGGACGCCGGACTGGGCGAGATCACCGACGCAATGCCGGGGTCGGAATGGGCGCCTTTCCTCGGCAAGTTCCTGGGACTCGGCCTCGTGCTCGCCGCGTTCACGGCTCTCCAGATGGCCGCGGGGATGCTCGCCCAAGTGGTAATGGGTCATCAGCACTTCGAGATCGGGCTGTACCTGAAAATCCTGTTCGGGCTTCAGCTTCCCGAATACCTACTCTTCGCGCTGCTCGCCCTCGTGGTGCATGTGCTGGTGAACCAGAAGTACATCGGGCACCTCGTGGCGATCATCGCCTACGTATTCATCGCCCTTGCCTCCGTGTTCGGAGTTGAGCACGACCTGCTCATCTACGGTGCAGGCCCGGAATGGTCATACACGGAGATGCGCGGCTTCGGCCCATTCCTCAGGCCGTGGCTCTGGTTCAAGCTCTACTGGGCAGCGTGGGCATTGCTTCTGGCTGTGGTGGCGAGGCTGCTCTGGGTGCGCGGCAGGGAGACGGGTCTCGGGGTGCGGTTCCAGTTGGCGCGCCGTCGTCTCACGCGTCCCACGGCTTGGACTGG
>DASPJG010000623.1:0-3589 GCA_035628755.1 Pyrinomonadaceae bacterium | reverse complement strand
AGTTCTTACGCAAACAGGCCGAAACCACCGAGACGCTCGAACGCTTCGGCGGCTTGCTCGATTACCTGCTGCCGCTCTACCGGCGCGAGGGCAAGTCTTATGTCACGGTCGGCATCGGCTGCACGGGCGGGCGTCATCGCTCCGTGATGGTCGCCAACGCGCTCGCGCGCCGCCTCCGGCGCAACGGCTTCGACGCCACCGCCGTCCACCGCGACGTGAGCAAGACGCGCCCGCGCCGCGCCGCCGGAAAAGGCAAAGGCCGCGCCGTTTCCGGCTGATTCGCGCCGGTGTTGACAGCACAGGGAGAAACAGGCATGAGCGAAAATGACGATTGCATCCGTTGCCGACGCGATTACAGGCTCGAAGACGTTTCCATCGAGCACGATTTTTTGATCTGCCCCGACTGCACGGAGAACCTCAACCCTTCGCGCGAGACGGTGCGCGTCTGCCCCATTGACGGGCGCACGATGAAGAAACTGATCATCTACGATCTGGTGCTGATTGATAAGTGCGAGACGTGTGGCGGCATCTGGCTCGACCAGAACGAGTTGAAACTCATCGCGCGCATCGTCGGCGTCAACGCGGCGGTCGGCGGCTACCTGATGGGCAACATCGCTAACGATGTCTAAGCAGTTCGACTCACTACGCTAGCCCGCCCTCGAAGCCGTGGGCAGGCGCGCGGAAGAATGTTGGAGACCAGAGTGATATGGATGAAGCCGGAAAAGTCGAAACACCGCCGCGCGTGGCGGGCGTGATCGTGACGCACGGGCAACTGGCGACCGAATTGCTCGCGGCGGCGGAGATGATCATCGGCCCGGTCGCGCAGATCGCGGCCATCTCAATCGGCTGGCACGACGACGTGGACGTGGCGCGCGCGGAGATCGAGCGCGCCATCGCCCGCGTCTCGCAGGGGCGCGGCGTGCTCATCCTGACCGACATGTTCGGCGGGACGCCGACCAATATCGCCTCGATGTTCTTCGTCGAGGGCGAGGTGGAGGTGGTGACGGGCGTGAATCTGCCGATGGTGATCAAGCTGGCGAGCCAGAACGACGCCGAACCGCTCGCCGTCGTGGCCGGGCGCGTCCGCGATCAGGGACAACAGGCCATTCATCTCGCGGGCGAACTGCTCGCCGCGCCGAAGAAGAAGTAGGCCGGTCGAACCGGGAAGAGAACGAATGTTGGAGAACCGTCTAGTGATCGTCAACCGGCTGGGGCTGCATGCGCGCGCCGCCGCCCGTCTGGTGCGCACGGCGAGCATCTATAGCAGCAGCGTGCGGCTCGAACGCGCGGACGGCGGCGCGGTGGCCGATGCCAAGTCTATTTTGAGCGTGCTCCTGCTGGCGGCCTCGCGCGGGACGGAGCTTCGCCTGACGGTTGAAGGCGCGGACGAGCCGCAGGCGATGAGCGCGGTCTCCGCATTGATCGAGAACGGATTTGGGGAAGAACAGGAAGCATGAGCAGACGGGCGAAGATAGAGAAACGCGAGACGCGCTGGCGGGGCGTGGCCGTCTCGGAGGGCGTGGCGGCGGGACGCGTGCTGCGCATCCACACGGGCGGGCGCGGCAACATTTATCGCGCGACGCTCGCCCCGGGCGACATCAAGCGCGAGGTGCGCCGTTCTCAGGCGGCGGTGCGCCTGTCGCGCCGTCAGTTGCTCGCCATCAAACGCCGCGCCGAAGCCGCGCTCGGCGCGGAACACGCCTACATATTCGACGCGCAGCTACTCATGCTCGAAGACCGCAAATTGCTCGACGAGGTGGAAGACTACATCCGGCACGAGCAGGCCAACGCCGAATGGGCGGTCAAAGTCGCTTCCGACAAACTGCTCGCCGTCTACGCCGAGATCAAGGACGACTACCTGCGCGAGCGCAGTTCCGACATCGAAGACGTGACGCGGCGGCTACTCGTCGCCCTGAGCGGCGAAGCGCAATCGCGCCGTCTCACCGAGGACGCCGTCGTCGTGGCCGAAGAGTTGCTGCCTTCGTCGGCGGCGGAACTCGATTTCTCGCACGTCCGCGCCATCGCCTCCGATGCGGGCGGCTGGACTTCGCACACGGCCATCATCGCGCGCGGCCTCGGCATCCCGGCCATCGTCGGCCTGCGCGACCTCTATCGCCACGCGCGCACGGGCGACGAGATCGTGATCGATGCCGGGCGCGGCGAAGTGGTGCTGCATCCTTCGGGCGCGACCGTCGAGCATTTCACGGCGGAACGCAGGCTGGTACACGCGAGCGCGGGCGTCGCCGTGGATGGGAGTGCGCCGCTCCTGACGACCGACGGGGTCGAAATTATCCTGCGCGCAAACGTCGAGTTGCCGCCGGAGTATGAGGGCGTGCGTCGTTACGGGGCGCGGGGCATCGGCCTGTTCCGTTCGGAGTTTCTGTTCTCGCAGCGCAACGGCGCGCCGACGGAGGACGAACAGTGCGAAGCCTACGTGGAGATCGCCGCGCTCGGTGGCGCGGACGGCGCGAAGGTGCGCCTCTTCGATCTGGGCGGCGACAAGCACAACGCAGGGGAGTTTGAGACGGAGCGCAACCCCGCGCTCGGCCTGCGCGCCATCCGCTACTCGTTTCAACACGAAGACATGCTGCGCACGCAGGTGCGCGCTCTCCTGCGCGCGGCGGCGGCGGGGCGGCTCGACGTGGTGCTGCCGATGATCTCCGACGTGTCGGAGGTGAGGCGCGCGCGCACTATCATCGATGATGAGCGTGCGCGTCTGGCCGCGGAAGGGAAGCGGACGGGCGAACTCAAAATCGGCGCGATGATCGAAGTCCCGGCAGCCGTGATGGTGGCCGACCAGCTCGCGCGCGAAGTGGATTTCTTCAGTCTCGGCACAAACGACCTCGTACAGTATTTGCTCGCCGTGGATCGCGGCAACGACGAGGTGGCCGGTTGGTTTCGCACGCTGCACCCGGCGGTGCTGCAAAGCATCAAGCGCACCATCGAGGCGGCGGGCGGCGCGGGCATCCCCGCCATCGTCTGCGGCGAGATGGCCGCCACGCCCGCTTACGCCCTCGTGCTCGTCGGCCTCGGCGCGCGCGTGTTGAGCATGGCGGCGGCGGCGATGCCGCGCGTGCGCCGGACAATGGCGCAAGTGGACGCAGCGACGGCAGCCGAGGTCGCAGGCTTATGCCTCGGCGCGGCCACTGCCGACGATGCCGAGGAGATCGTGCGCGTGCAACTCGGCGGTCGCTGGCCGCACCTGTTTTTGCCGGAAAACTTGCCAGCCGCGAAAAACGGAGAGTAGAATTCTGTTACGCGCAGTGCGGCGCGCGGCCAGCCCCGATAATCATCCGACGAACCGCTGCCCGCGTCTCATTTGCTCGCCCGTCGGCCACTTCAACTTACGCGAGTTCGATAAAACGCACACGCGCCCCGCCGGCCTTTCCGGCAAACTCCGACGTTGACAGGAAAAATTGACAATTTGAACTTTGCGAAAAGGGGCGTTTTCGTCGTTTAATCTAAGGTGACGGCACGGTTGAGCACAGACTCTCGACTGTAACCGTCGCGGGAATGCCGTCGTGAGACGCATCCGCCCCGTACAATCAAGACTTCGACGCAGCTATTCAAGCG
Organism: Pyrinomonadaceae bacterium; assembly: GCA_035628755.1. Lineage (GTDB taxonomy): Bacteria > Acidobacteriota > Blastocatellia > Pyrinomonadales > Pyrinomonadaceae > JAIVJZ01. Next base: position 16 of record DASPJG010000623.1, on the reverse strand, counting down.
GCCACTGCCCCGGTCG
>DASPJG010000622.1:0-4299 GCA_035628755.1 Pyrinomonadaceae bacterium | reverse complement strand
AGACCCGCGACCACGCCGCGCGCCACGACTTCAAACACGCCTCCGAGCGTATCGCCCTCGCGCCTGCGCTCGTCAATCAACTCTACCATCCGCGCCTGCGCCTCCGCGTCGCCGCAGCGAAGCGGCGCATCATCTGGAATCGCCGCGATCTCATCCCACTTCAAGTTGAGCGGCGCGGCGGGCACGCCGCCAAGCGCGACGACATGACTCAGGATTTCCACTTGAAACGGCGCAAGCAACAGTTTTGCCAGCGCGCCGCAGGCGACGCGCGCCGCCGTCTCGCGCGCCGACGCGCGTTCGAGCACATCGCGCAAATCCCGCGCCCCGTACTTCAAACCGCCCGCGAGGTCTGCGTGGCCGGGGCGCGGACGCCTTACGCGGCGCGATTTCTCCGGCGCGATCTCCGGGCACGTCTCCGCCGACATCACCTCCGTCCAGTTCTTCCAATCCTTATTCTCGATCAACAGGGCGACGGGCGAACCGAGCGTCAGCCCGTGCCTGACGCCGCTCAGAATCTCGGCGCGATCCTGCTCGATCTTCATCCGCCCGCCGCGCCCGTAGCCCCACTGCCGCCGCTCAAGGTCGCGGTTGATCAATTCGACCTCGATGGGGACGCCCGCGGGCAAGCCTTCTACTATCGCGACGAGCGCGCGCCCATGAGATTCGCCTGCGGTGGTGAAACGAAACATAAAGTCATCGTAAATCGTGAATCGTGAATCGTAAATAGAAAGGACGGGTCTTCGTCTATTTACGATTCACGATTCACGATTTACATCTTCTTAAATCTTCTCTAAAAACTCTTCCGGGAAAATGTTGCCGCGCCCGAGGATGCAGGCGGGGTCGAAGGCGCGTTTGAGGGCGGCCATCTGGCGCAGGTGCTCGTCGCCGTAAAGCGCGCGCAGGTAGTCGCGTTTGATCTTCCCGACGCCATGCTCGGCTGAGATCGTGCCGCCGACGGCGACGGCGCGGGCAATGAATTGGCCGTAAATCTCGCGCGCCTGCGCCGCCTGCGAATCGTCGCGCGGGAGGATGTTGACGTGGACATGGTTGTCGCCGATGTGGCCGAAGATGACGTATTGCAGGCCGCTCGCACGCAGGGTTTCCTGATAGAAGCGGAGCATCGCGGCGAACGCCTCGTCGGGCACGGACATGTCGGTCGAAACTTTGCGCTGCCCGTGGCGCGCGAGCCACTCGTTGACGAGCACGGGGAGCGCGTGCCGGAAGTCGCGCAAACGCGCCTGATCGCGCTCGTTCGTGGCGAACCACGAAGCGTCGAGCGCGGCCTCGTGTCGTTCGAGCAGCGCGAGCCACGCGTCCATGAGTCGTTCTTCCGTCGCTTCGGTCGTCTCCTGCTCGAAGAAGACCGCGCCCTGCGCGTGCGCCGGTATGTCAGGGTATTTCTCACGCAGGAAGCCGAGGGCTTCGGCGTCGAAAAACTCAAGCGCGCGTGCGTCCAACTCGCCACGAAGATTTTCGACATGGCCGGCGCGCGCGCGCAGCGACGCCTCGCGCGCGGCGCGGACGAAGGCGAGCAGTTTTTCCTCTTCCGCAAAGAAGACGACGCCGCTCAGGACGCCCGCCGGTTTCGGCAACAGCGCGGCCTCGATCTCGACGACGACGCCGAGCGTGCCCTCGCTCCCGATGAACAGATCAAGCGCGTCCATCCCCGGCTCGACGTAATAACCGGCGGCGTGCTTTCGCGTCTGCGGCATACGGTAGGCGGGCAGTTGCGCCTCAATGCTGCGACCCGCGCCGAGCGGAATACGCAGCCGCCCCTCGCCGTCTGCAAACACCTCGCCGCGCGCGAGCGTGAGCACGTCGCCCGTTGCGAGCGCGAGTTTGAGACGGCGTATGTAACGGCGCGTCGCGCCGTACTTGAAGGTGCGCGCGCCCGAAGCGTTCGTCACCACCGTGCCGCCCATGTAGCAACTCCACTCGGTCGGGTCGGGCGGGTACAACATGTGCCTGCTCTCCACCGCGCGCCGGAAATCCGCAAGCGTCACGCCCGCTTCGACCGTCCCGCGCCCGCCCTCTTCAACGGCCACGATCTCCCCGATGCGATTCAACCTGTCGGTCGCCAGCACGATCCCGCCGAACGGCACGCGCCCGCCCACGACGCCCGTGCCCGCGCCCGACACCGTGACCGCGACGCCCGCCGCCGAAGCCTCGCGCAACACGTCCGCCGCTTCTTCCGCCGTCTCTGGAAACACCACGCGCGACGCACGCCCGCCCGCGAGGTTGCTTGCGTCCGCGAGATAGGATTGCATCTCGTCCGGCTGTGATTTCGTCTGCATGTTGGATCGCCGTAGTTTGTCGCGGCGACAATAAACGGCTCTCTAACTTTTATTGATCGCTTTCCCGCACCGGCGGCGTCTCCGACGGCAACTCCAATTCATCAATCGCCGATGGAATCATCGCAAACAGTATTTTCAATTTCTGCTTGTCGCCGCCCCTGGCGTCAACGAACGTCCAGTTCCGCCCGCCGTCCTGCGACGCGCCGATATACGATGTCTGCTGCACATAGACGCCGTCCGGCATCTTCATCCTCATCTTCACCGGCACGACCGTCAACAGATAATCGCGCGACTTGATGACGCGCTTCGGCTCGTCCACCGGCATCGCCAAAATTCGGAAGCCCTGCGCGCTCCACCCGCCCGCCTCTTTCTTAAGTCCGGCGACCATCTTGTCTTTGCCGCCGAGCAGGTAGACGAGGTCGGGGTAGGTTAAATCAGCCATCTTCTCGAAGTCTCCGGCGATGAAGGCGTCGGTCATCTCCTGAGCCTGTTTCTTCACTCTGCTCTTATCAACCTGCGCCGAAACATCTTCGACCTTCTCCGTAGATTTCTCCGGCGCAGGTGGCCCCGGGATGCCCGCCTCCTGCTGTTTTTGCGACTGTCGCGGTTGCGCGCAAGCGACCTGCACGGCGAGTAGAAAGATGAAGACTACGGAAGTTAATTTAAATCTCATGTCAAACTTGCCCCTTAAAAATGATTGCCGTGCGCGCCCTGCTAGGTCATCGTCAGTTCGCGCTCGCGCAGGTACTTGATGCGGTCGCGTAGTTCGGCGGCGCGTTCAAACTCCATCTGTTTGGCGGCATGGCGCATCTCGGCTTCGAGGCGGGCGATAGTGCCGTCAATTTTATCGCGCGAATATTCCTCGAAGGCTTCGAGTTCGAGCGGCACTTTGAAGTAGTCGGCCTCGTAGGCGGTGACGAGCGTGGCCTCGATGGGCTTGATGATGGTCTGCGGCGTGATGCCGTGCTCAAGGTTGTATTCCTGCTGGATGGTGCGGCGTCGCTCGGTCTCGTCAATCGCGCGCTTCATGGAATCGGTGATGCGGTCGGCGTAGAGGATGGCCGTGCCGCTGGAATGGCGGGCGGCGCGTCCGATGGTTTGAATGAGCGAGGACTCGGAGCGGAGAAAGCCTTCCTTGTCGGCGTCGAGGATGGCGACGAGGGAGACCTCCGGCAAGTCCAAGCCCTCGCGCAAAAGGTTGATGCCGACCAGCACGTCGAACTCGCCGCGCCGCAGGTCGCGCAGGATTTTGATGCGCTCCAGCGTCTCGATGTCCGAGTGGAGATAGCGCACACGCACGCCGACCTCCGTGAAATACTCGGTCAAATCCTCAGCCATTTTTTTCGTGAGGGTCGTGACGAGCACGCGCTCGTTGCGTTCGGCGCGCAGGCGGCACTCTTCGAGGAGATCGTCAATCTGTCCTTTGACGGGGCGCACGACGACTTGCGGGTCGGTCAGGCCGGTCGGGCGAATGATCTGCTCGACGACTTCGCCGCCGGTTTTCGTCAACTCGTAAGGGCCGGGCGTGGCCGAGACGTAGATCACCTGACCGATGCGCTCGTTGAACTCGTCGAAGTTGAGCGGGCGGTTGTCGAGCGCGCTCGGTAAGCGGAAGCCGTACTCGACAAGCGTGCGTTTGCGCGACTGGTCGCCGTTGAACATGCCGCGCACCTGCGGGATGGTCTGGTGCGATTCGTCTATGACGACCATCGTGTCGCGCGGCAGATAATCGAGCAGCGTGGGCGGCGGGTCGCCGGGATTTTTTCCCGTGAGGTGGCGCGAATAGTTTTCGATGCCGCGGCAGAAGCCCATCTCCTTGATCATCTCAAGGTCGTACATGGTGCGCTGGTGGAGGCGTTGCGCCTCGACGAGTTTGCCTTCCTGAATCAGCTTCGGCTCCCACCAATCCAACTCCTCGCGGATGGTCTTGATGGCGCGTTTGATGGTCGGCTTCGACATCACGTAGTGCGTCTTGGGGTAGATGGGCAGGCGCGTGGTGTGCCGG
>DASPJG010000621.1:0-8229 GCA_035628755.1 Pyrinomonadaceae bacterium | reverse complement strand
CTGCTCATGGTTCTTGATGAAATTCCAAGAACCTTTGACGACACCCAACACGGCTCCGAAAGCCTTTCTGAACGCGCCCCCGACACTCTCCAAGAAGCCGCCAGCGGCAGCAGCTTGAGCCGTCGGCAGTTGCGGGGCTGTCGCAGCATTTTGTCCGGTCTGCGGCGCAACAGGTGTGGCCTGTGCCGGGATGCCCGATTGCGTACCGGCGTCGCCGGGCTTTCTCAACTGTTCGACTGACGACACGACAGCGATGATGAGGAACGCCAGGTACACGACCAACAGACCGGAAACCAGCAGCCCATAGGCCAACTGGATTTTCTCCTTGATGCCCTTGCTTTTTTTATGGAACCTGAAGAGCAGCCGCCGAAAGCTATCAAACAGCGTAACGGCGAGCAGGATGATCTTGGTCAGTAGAGTTCGCTTTTCGTAATTCTCAACTAGAGTGTCGTTGTAATCTAGCCCGAAAACATCTATCAGCGGTCGTGCCGATTTTCCGTCGCTTTTCGTGATCGTGAACATCTTGCATTTATATCCGGTGCCATACTCTTGCTCAGCAACCTCGACGTGTGCCTTGGCTTTTTCGGTAATGGATTGCCGGTCAATGGCGAAGGCTATTCTTCTGGCGACCCCTTCGATTGAAGGATCGTCCCACCCTCTGCCAATAGCCGGAATGAAGATGATTGCCTCACGCTCGCCGGTTTCCGCGACCTCTTGCGCTTCCGTATTTGATGTGATTTCAGTTGCCATCGTTGATGTACCCGGCACGTTCAGACGTGCGGTTTTCCGAATTATAAAAACAACTTCTTGTTGATTGCGGGCAGGCAAAAGCGGGTACAGGCACTTACGGAGCTCTTAGTGGTTCCCACGAGTGCTTGTAAATACCGGCTCCACAGGTAAGACTCGAACCTACATCCCTTAGGTTAACAGTCAGCCTCGCCCTGTCAAATACAATTTCAGTCTGCTCACGATAAGCGTCTCCTGCCGCTTTCTCGCTCCTAATTGATGCGGTCGATCTCATATTAGATCGTCACTAGAAGCACATCGCGAACGTAAACGACTTTTACAGCCGTCCTCAGCAAAACACAATCCGCATCAACCCACACATACATTCACTCAGGATGAGAGCGAGACGCAGCGCGGATTGAGTCGGCAGGTGGAACGGTGACGCTACTACTTAGGCTCCTCTTTCACGTCACCTATGACTTCTTCGGCGTAGGCATAAGCCTCGATAAGCTTTTCGGATGATATGAGCCCGTCATTATATTTAAAGAGTTGAGCCCTCATATGCCGCCAGGCTTTCCGGTGCCGGTTAGCTTTAGAGCCAAGATCAAAAGCCGAGAGGATTCCTATTGATACGGCAGCCGTAAAGGAGAACCAAGATATATGGGGATATAGAATTGAGTTCTTATCGCCACTTTTAGCCGCAACCAGAAACGAACAGAGCGTGGCCAGGGCAGTGAAGATGCCGTGAATGACTCTGAGGATATTTGCATCGCGGCTCCAATGACCAATAGAGCTTTTAATTTCCTCCAAGGTGTCGTTGTCGAGTTGTGAAGCGCCTGAGGTCTTGGGGACGGATTCGTCATCTTTATTTTCAGTGGCCGATTTTGCATCCGCTAGATATGAAGAAGGACGGCTCATAATTTTCTCCCTGTGATGGCGTTAGGATGGAGCGGTTGCGAAATGCAGAGGCGGCGTGTCCTTGCCGAGACCAACGTCACGGCTCGCGGGCATCCGGCACGCATTGTCTACGGTAGAGAACCGTCAATCATTTAAGATTCGAAGACTGATAACGGCAGTAACAAAAAGGAAGATAGTATAGGAGGCAAAGAAATAAATGAAGGGCGTTGCTTGAAAAAAGTTGGCAACGGCGCGCAACCACTCCGGCTTGAAAGTCCCGGTGAGACCTACGAAGGCCAAGATTGCAGCGTTTAACCCCGTACAGAAGACCAATAGAGCTTCAGGCTTGGAAATAAAGATGACGAAGAGCATGCTGGCTATCGCCACGATGATGCCCAGCCAAAAGGCGTGAGACCTTTGCAGCCAGTTGTTGCAATGAAAGTGGTTCTGATACCAGTCCGTATGCACACGCATCGGAAACCATGTGATGAGCAAAATGAAAATCATGAACAATCTGTTGACCGTCTTGTTAGGGATGTTCTGATTTGAGAGAACCAACACAGCTATATACCAGAAGTAGAAGGCGCAACCCATGGCTGCTCCCCACGCAATAGCCAGATATGCCAGTGCTACGGCATTACCGTGTTTGAGAATATTACTGAGAGAGTTGAGTTGAATTAACTTCTGATACCGCTCGCATTTGGACGCCATATCAGGCGGCTCGGGGTTCAACGTTGCGGCGTTGCGCAACTCCATTTCTAAATTGAAAGCCTCGACCCCGGCAGTTCCGCGCAGGATATACGGGCCGATGGGGCGCGACGTAAAATCGTTAACCGTAATTACGGAGGCAATAATAAACAATACCCCGAGGGCGGTCAGAGCCGCATAGAACACCCATGCCTCGCCATAAGTCTTAATATCGAATACGTCAATCTCTTTGAGGTTGACAAACGTTACACAGAAGATACCGACCGCAATTGGAAAGGCTGAAAGCATGTAGACGGAGAAGGGTGGATTGTTCTGTATCCACCGCATCGGGTTAGTCCATGAGGGCAGACTCAGCTTAATAGCAAGCGGAAATATCAGTGAGATGGCGAAGCAAATTCCGAACCCGATCCAGAAAACGCGCATGATGGCTCCAGTTTGTGATCAACAACACTATGAAGTGGCCGACTTCAGTCTCTACTACCGGTGAGAACTGGAGATGGTCGTGATGAATGCCCAAGTGGAATGGTTGAGAAAGGCAGAAGCCGCGTGCCCTTGCCAAGGCACCGCCTCTACCCGCGGCATCGGACGCGAATTCTAATCATTTCCGCGGCGGTGTCAACGGAAATCTCTCGACGAACCCGGGCGCGTCTTCTGGATGGCGACATGAAAGCTGAACACTTAGGCAGTGCAGGCTCAACATCCTTATCCGCCACACCTACCGCTACCGTCTCTATACACCGACCGCGCAAATGGGCGTTCTTCCCAATCGCCGTCTGCGACAACTGCGGCGGAAAATAATGTCGGGCTTGTAGGGCGGCGGGTGCGTATTCCCCGGTCGCTTAGCCCGAGTCTTGGGCTGCAAAGCGGGCTGCAAAAAAGTTACGGCCACCGTGAAGGTGGCCGTAACTTATTCTAGATATCGGCTCCGCAGGTAGGACTCGAACCTACAACCCTTCGGTTAACAGAACATGCACCGCCGCGCGCAATTCAGTAACGACTTGACCCACCTTGAAAGGGAATCTCGCGGTTCGCGTCCGGTGTATGCCCTGGTTGAGCCGCGCCTTTGAACCTAAGATTGCGTTGGATTCCAGACGATTCCAGTGAACAAGACCGCCCCTGTTCCATTATCGCGGATTGCCATAAAAAATGGGCGGTCGGCGATTAGGGTGAATCGTTTTGACGGCCTGCTGAGCCCTCTCACCATCAGCACTGCCGTCACAGCAGCGGCTTCCGTACCTTCCTCGTTGACCTCAACTATTGCCTTGTGCATAACGCTGCTAATTTGCAGTGGGCCAGCACCTATTCCTGCGAAATCCTCGGCTGCAATTTCGCTGCCGCCAAGAGCTATTAAGCCTTTAAGCAAGTCTTGCCCATACTCTATTTTGAGGCGCGGAATCATGACCTCACCTTCTGCCTCACCAAATCCGTCCAACCAATTTCCCCAGGTCTTTGCGTTAATACTCTTCTGAAAGTCGTGGATTGAATATGTTGATGCGGGCAGGAAAATATACATGCTAAGCCGACCCGTGCCGTAAGGGAGACTGATTGCCTGGAAATCGTCGGCCTCATAATAGTCATAGCTCCCCGACTGCGACATCATCTGACACGGCTGGCGACTCCCATCAAGCTTATGGAAATCCCTCTCCACCGTCCGCGCTTTGTCGAACTCCTTAGCCCAAATACCCTTAAAGTAAATAGCATTAATCAGGATTAGGATTGCCATGCTCACATCCAAAGGTTTAACAATTTTGCTGATCATATTGCGAGTCTTGTCGGCTACCCACTGATTGATAATGTCGGCTGCACTTGGTTGCTCGAAATTTAAACTATTCACCTCTCCGAAATAATAGTCTTTGATTTGTTGAATGAAATTCGAGGACGGTGTAATGCCATTACATAACCAGATCGAATTGGCAATGATTAATTGAACTTTCGGATCGATAACACCTGTCGGGGACATGAGGGTGGTATTGGCTTCATTAATCTGCTGGAGTCCGAGTTCCGATAGCCCAAGCAGTTCCGCCAATGCTTCCTTAGTCTTACTTTCGGCGCCGTTGTACACTATCGTTAGTGCCATCGCTACGCTAAACGATGAAATAAAAATATTCTTTCCAGACTCTTGCTGGGCAAGCCAGGATAATAGTCGAAAACCGAAATCGTTATTTGCAGCGATCAGCTTGTTTAAGTCCGGATTGGTGACGTTTGGGGTATGCATATTTATCTCTCCTGATGCTCAACGACCCAATTACAATTAGGTCAATAGGGGTAATTACTCACCTTTTTCGTAAAACTACCGTTGATGATCTAATCATGCCAACAGCCGACTTTTACCGCCACCCTAAGCAAAACACAATCTTTATTTTGGGACGGGAAGAATTCCTAGACATCATTATCTGATAAAGGTGGGGCACTAATCGGGGCACTAAAGCGAAACGGGCATCTTAGCGATGCCCGTAAGTCGTTTTGGATATTGGCTCCGCAGGTAGGACTCGAACCTACAACCCTTCGGTTAACAGCCGAATGCTCTGCCATTGAGCTACTGCGGAATATTGGTGTACCCGGTTAGGCAGGGTGTGCCTGTCGCGAGTGGATTTTTATAGCAGAACGTTTGCGGGAGCGTCAAGCGAGGGGCAATTGACGGCGGGCGTGGCTTGCACACGGGCGCGAAGTGAGAGATTATTTGTCACCGCAATTCCAGAGTAAGACAGTGTGGCTCGTTAATCTTGCGTGCGCGTGTACGCGCCGGTGTGAGAGGGGTGTATGGAGAGACGCATCACGACTTGGTTCAATCATCGTTTGGGGATGGAGATGCCGCTCGTGGCTTACGGGCATGCGGGCTACCCGTTGTTGATGTTCCCGACGGCGGGCGCAGATTTTCTGGAGTACGAACGGTTTCATTTGGTTGACGCAATCCGCTACCTGATCGATGCCGGGCGCGTGCGCGTCTATTCGATCAATAGCGTCAACCGTTACAGCCTGCTGAATGAAGAGGCGTCGCCCGCGTGGAAGGCGGAGTTGTTGGCGCGCTACGACTCGTATATCACGGACGACGTGCTGCCCTTGATTCGGAACGACACGGGCGACTCGAACGCGCGTCCGCTGGTGACGGGCGCGAGCCTCGGCGCGTTTCTGTCGGCCAACGCCTACTTTCGCCACCCCGATCTGTTGCGCGGGATGATCGCGATGAGCGGCAGTTACGACGTGCGCTCCTATCTGAAGGGCTACCACGACGAGAACGTCTACTTCAATAATCCGATGTCGTACCTGCCGAATTTGAACGACGATTATTACCTGCCGATCCTCAGGCGCGCCGAAGCGATCTACATCGTGTCGGGGCAAGGGGCTTATGAAGCGCCTGAGCGCAGCCAGCAACTCTCGTCCGTGCTCTCGGCGAAGGGCATTCCGCACAAGCTGGAACTCTGGGGTCACGACGTAGACCACGACTGGCCGTGGTGGCGCAAGATGCTGCCGTACTATCTTGAACGGATACTCTGGTAAGAGACCAAAAAACGAAGCAGGGACGCGAAACGCGGGGTGTAAGCCAGTCGCTTACACCCCGCGTTTCGCGTCCCTGCTGTTTCGTTATGTTTAGTTTGGGTCGTCCGCGCCCTTCTTGCCTTTCTTTTTCGTCTCCACTTCGCGTGGACGCGTCGCGGCGGCTGGCGGCGGCGGTGAATCGTCGTCGCGGATGGGCACGAGCGGTTCGATTCGTTTGGGCTCGCTGTCGCCGTCCGCCGCGCCTGAATTTCCGGCTGGCGGCGGCAGCGTGACCTGTTCGAGGTTCGGTTCGGCGAAGGCCGCCGGGAGCGTGCTGCGGTCGCTGCCGCGCACGCGCGCCTGTGCCAGTTCGGCGGCGCGCTGTTCGGACATCTCACGCTGGCGTTGCTGGAAGAGTTCCTTAATGTCTTCGGGCATCTTCGGCGGCTTCTCGAAGTTCTCCTTCTCTTTGTCCTTCAAAAAGTCTTTCATGAAGTTGACCCAGATGGGCAGCGCGCCCTGACCGCCGGTCATGTCTCTGCCGAGATTCCGCTTGCGGTCGGGGTAGCCCATCCAGACGCCGGTCACGTAAGTCGGCGTATAGCCGACGTACCAGACATCCGTGTGGTCGTTGACCGTGCCGGTTTTGCCTGCGGAGGGAACGCCGATTGCGCCTGCGGCGGTGGCCGTTCCGCCCGTCACCACGCCGCGCATCAATTCAACCATTGTCAGGGCGACGTATTCGCTCGTCACTTTGTAGGTCGTCTTCTCCCACTCTTCGAGCACGACGCCTTCGCGGTCGAGCACACGGCGGATGAGATGATCCTCAACGCGCACGCCTTTGTTCGGGAAGGCCGAGTAGGCCGAGACCATCTGGTCAAGCGGCACTTCGGTTGCGCCGAGCGCGGACGGGAGATAGGGAGCCATCGGCACGGTGATGCCGAAGCGACGCACCATCTGCGCGCCGGTCTGGATGCCGACCATGTCGAGCAAGTGGACGGCGGCGATATTGTAAGACTTGGCGAGCGCGGTCTTGAGAGGCACGTCGCCGTGGCTGGTTGAGCCGTCGAAGTTATGCGGCTGCCAACTGCCGCGTCTGATCCCCGCGCCGCTCACGGTGGACTCGGGCGTTAATCCCCACTCGACGGCGGCGGTGTAGACGAACGGTTTGAAGGCCGAACCGGTCTGGCGATAGGCCTGCGTGGCGTTGTTGAACTTCGACATGTAGAAATCGTAGCCGCCGATCATCGCGACGACCTCGCCGTTCTTCGCGTTCACGCTGTAGAGGGCGGCCTGAATGTCCGGCACTTGCGTCAGTTCGACTTGCAGGCGACGCTCGTCGGCGTCAACTTCCTTGATCTTGAACTCGGCCACGTCGCCGATGGTAAACTCACTCTTTGGCTGGCGACCCGACCAGCCCATGTCCTTCGCCGTCAGAGTCGCCGTATAGCTGCCGAAGCGCACGGTCGCTTCGTTCCGCGCCTCGTCGATCTTCGTGATAAGCCCGCGCACGTAGGTGTCGGGCGCGTAGTTGCTGCCGTACCATTCGGGCAGGACGAAGGCCGCGAGTTGCTGCGGGGTGGCTGCGCCCGCGCCGTTGTTCCCTTCGGTGGCGATGTTGGTGTAGGCGGAACGCCAGCCGCGATGGCTGCGGTCGTAGGTGCGCAAGCCCGCGCGCACGGCCTCGTAAGCCTTCTTCTGCGCCGCCGGGTTGATCGTGGAATAGACCGAAAGGCCGCCGAGGGCGACGCGCGTCGTGTACTTGTCCTCAATGTACTGCCTGATCTCTTCGACCGGATACTCGAACCACGCATGCGAGGCGGAGGGCGGCGGGTAATAAGCCGTGTCCGCGATCTTCAAGGGCTTCGCTTTGGCGGCGTCGGCTTCGGATTGCGAGACGAAACCATTGCGCGCCATGAGTTCGAGCACGAGGTCGCGCCGGTCTTTCGCGCCTTTGGGGTTGACGGTCGGGGAGTATTGCGCGGTCGAGCGCGGGATGCCCGCGAGCAGCGCGGCCTCGTCGAGCGTTAAATCTTTGGCGTGCTTGTTGAAGTAGGTTTGTGCGGCGGCCTCGAAGCCGTAGGCGCGCGCGCCCAGGAAGATGTGGTTGACGTACATCTCCATGATCTGGTTCTTCGTGTAGTAGCGTTCGATCTGGAGAGCCAACGCCCACTCGTTGATCTTGCGCGTGAGCGTCTGTTCGCGCGAGAGGAAGAGGTTTTTGGCGAGTTGCTGCGTGAGGGTTGAACCGCCCTCGCGGCGGTCGGCTGTGATGTTCTTCCACGCCGCGCCGAGGATGCGGATCGGATCGATGCCGACATGGTCATAGAAGCGGGCGTCCTCGACGGCGAGAATCGCGTTCTTCAACACGGGCGGCATCTCCTCGAACTTGAGCGGGATGCGTCGCTCCAAAGCGAACTC
>DASPJG010000620.1:0-6940 GCA_035628755.1 Pyrinomonadaceae bacterium | reverse complement strand
TGGGAGCAGCAGCAGCAGCGAGAGCGTGTAATTTAAACGCGCGGATGTCCGGGCGCGGGCTCCGCGCGGCGGGGCGGAAGATGACGACATCTTTTTCATGAATGAGCGGGCGGCGGGCGCGACGCGTGTTGCGTCGCGCTGCGCGCGCGTGCGGGCTGGAAAAGTTTTACGAAGAAGACTTGTTGGCTTCCGTACTTTTTCCCGCGCCCGCGACGTGCTCGGCGGGACGGCGCGCTTGCCGTTCCCGGCGCGCTCGCGCGCGTCCGAAGTTGACGATGTAATCCAACCCCTTCTCGAAATACGAGACCGGCACGTCGGCGATGGCCTTGAACGTTTGCGTGGCGGCGATGGCTTCGAGTTCGACGAGCGTGGCGAGTTTTTGCTGCAAGGGCATCTCGCGGAATTCGGCGCGCAAGTCCTGTTTCACTTCCTCGGTCGTCTCCTGCCGCACCGTGACCGGCACGGGTTCGAGGACGAGATCGCCCGCGCGCTCGACCTTCGTCTGGCAAGCGAGCCGCTCACCGGCGGCGAGCCGTTCGGGACTGAGCCGCGTGCGTTCGGCCTGCGTCAAACCGGACAACAGCGTCGCGCCCTCTCTGACGATCACGGCGCATGTGTCGCATTCGCCGCGCCCCTCACACTCGGCGGGCAGGCGCAAGCCCAGACGCTTCGCCGCGTCCCACAGGTACGTCCCCTCCGCCACCACGCCGTGACGACCATCCGGCACAAATTCCACGTTCACACTCATCGGCACACCCCCACACTGTTCTCAATCTGTCGGGTTAAATTTCCACGGGAGACGAGTCGGAACTTACAACAACGGAGAGGAAAAGTAAAAACTGGAAAAGCGCATCAGGAAGTAAGGAGAGAGCTGCGCTCCGAAGCCGATTTCAGATTCGCGTCGCGGGCGCGCACGCGCGGTCGCCCTCCGCCTTTCCGCTCTGCTAATGCGTGCTCGGCGCGCTTGCGAATCTCACGCGCGGCTCGGCGGCTGATTCCTCTTTCTTCGGCTTGTCGCTGCTGTCGCGGCAGTCGGAACACGTCCCGAACATGCGCAGCGTGTGGTGCGTCGGCTCGAAACCGTGTTTTGAGGCGATTGAATCCTGAATGGCTTCGAGTTGTTCGGAATAAAATTCGATGGTCTTCCCACAATTGGTGCAGATCAGGTGGTCGTGGTGCGGGTGTTTGTAGTTGTGCTCGTAGCGCGTGCGCCCGTCGCCGAAGCGCACCTCGCGCGCCAGCCCGGCGTCGGTCAGAAGTTTGAGCGTGCGGTAGACGGTGGTCTGCCCGATCTCCGGGTCTTCCTTCTGCACGAGCCGGTAGAGGTCTTCGCTTGACAGGTGTTCCTCGGTGCGCAGGAAAACTTCGAGGATGAGATCGCGTTGCGCCGTGCGTTTGAGACCTGCGCGCTGTATGTGGCGATGAAAAACTTCTTGTTCTTCAGTCATAACCTTTGTTCGTGGTTCGGCTGAAACCGGCTCCGTGATTGATGGTACGCGAGCATTTTAACACCTGCGCCCCGGATGTGTGAAGAAGTTGGCCGCGCCCGCGCCGCCGTGCTATCTTTCCGCGCATGCGTGCCGGGGTGGCGGAATGGCAGACGCGACGGACTTAAAATCCGTTGGCCGTAAGGCCGTGAGGGTTCGAGTCCCTCCCTCGGCACCAAGCTTATTGCAGCATCATGCGGCAGGCTCGCCCCATTTGTTTGCCGCTGAACGAGCCGCGCGGTCGGGAGTTGAAGCCGGATCGAACGCGGATAGCTGAACTCGTGCTACCGTGAACTCTCTTCTCTAATTTACACACTTGAAAGATTAAGGATCAGCAAAATGAAAAAGTTGTCCTTTTGCCTTCTGGCAATATTTTTGTGCGCACTGGCAGCGGCGGCGCAGAAAGTGCCGGTGCAGGAAGTAGTCCTCGATAACGGGATGCGGCTGCTGCTCGTCCCGCGCAAGGGCGACCCGAACGTCGCCGCCGGTTGGGTGGCGCGCGTCGGCTCGGTCAACGAACGCCCCGGCATCACCGGCCTCTCTCATCTCTTCGAGCACATGATGTTCAAAGGCACGCACGCCGTCGGCACGAAGAACATCGAAGAGAATCTGAAACTCATCAAAGAGATGGACGCCGTGCGCGCCGATCTTCGCCGGGAGGAACAGGCGCTCATCTTGAAAGCGCGCCTCGGCGAAATCAGCGACGCCAAAGACCCCAAGTTTCGTTCCGAACGGCACAAGGAACTTCTCGCCAAGTTCAACGAGTTGACCAAGCGCGAGAAAGATTTGATAGTCAAGGACGAGTTTGACCGTATCTACACGACGGCGGGCGGCTCCGGCATGAACGCCGGGACGAGCAACGACTTCACGGTCTATTTCATCAACGTCCCGGCCAACAAGCTCGAACTCTGGTTCTGGATGGAATCGGATCGCCTGCGCAACCCGGTCTTCCGCGAGTTCTATTCCGAGCGCGACGTGGTGCATGAAGAGAGGCGGCTGCGCACCGACTCGACGCCGACCGGCAAGTTCAACGAACTCTATGATTCGATGTTCTGGCAATCCAGCCCTTACGGCTGGCCGGTCGTCGGCTGGCCGAGCGACCTCGAAGGCATCACGCGCGAAGAGGCGCTCGAATATTTCGCCGTCAACTATGCGCCCAACAATTTAACGGCCTGCCTCGTCGGCGACATCGATCCGGCGCGCGCCGTCGAACTCGCCAAACAGTACTTTGGCCGGTTGCCGCGCGGCCCGCGCGAGCCTGAACCCGTGCGCACGAGCGAGATGCCGCAACTCGCCGAGAAGCGCATGGTCGCTTATGCCGAGACCGTCCCGCAGGTGCGCGTGCGTTATCACACGGTCGCGGAAGGCCACCCCGACGATTTCGCGCTCGACATTCTGGGCAGCGTCCTCAGCGGTCGCACCGGGCGGCTCTACAAGTCGCTCGTGCTCCAGCAGGCGGTTGCCAACAACGCTTCGGCCAGCCACGACGGGCGCAAGTATGAAGGCTTGTTCGAGTTGAGCGGCATCGCTAAACCCGGCAAGACGCCGGAAGAAGTTGAGCAGGCGCTCTACAAAGAAATCGAGCGGCTGCAAAAAGAGTTGGTTGACGGCAAGGAATTGCAGAAGGTGAAGAACCAATATGCCGCGAACGATTTTCGCGGGCTGCAATCGAATTTCGGGCTGATGGTGCAACTGCTCCTGCGCGACAACAATCGCGGCTGGCAGACGCTCAACACAGACCCCGCGCGCTATCAGGCCGTGACGGCGGAGGACATCCGCCGCGTCGCCAACACCTACTTCAAACCGGAAAACCGCACCATCGCCATTTATCACACCAAGAAGGCCGAAGGCGGCGCAGCAGCAGCGGCAGCGGCGGAAGACCCCGCGCTCGCAGGTCTGACGGATCAGGAGAAAACTCAGGTTCGCACGATGCGGGGCATGCTCGCGCAGGCGAAGCCGGAGCAGATCAAGATGATGCTCGGGCAGATCGAGCAGCAAGGCGCGTCAGCCCCGGCAGACAAACAGAACTTCATCAAGGTGGTCAGGAAGATGCTGGAAGATCGCCTCAAGCAACTCGAAGGAGGTAACAAGTAAACATGAGCAAGCGAAATATCCTTTCAGCCCTTCTCGCCGCCGCGCTCGTCGCGCTGTCGCCCGCGGGAATCTTAGCCCAGCAGCCCTCGAACATCCCCGCGCACCCGCGCGAGTTGAAGTACGCGCCGCTCAGTTACACGCCGCCCAAGCGAGAGCAGTATCGGCATGTGCTCTCGAACGGCGTGGTCGCCTACCTCGTCGAAGACCATGACCTGCCTTTGATCAACGTCTCCACTATCAGCCGCACCGGCACGTATCTCGACCCGGCGGGCAAAGAGGGCTTGGCCTCGCTGACGGGCGCGCAGATACGCACGGGCGGGACGACCTCGAAAACTGCCGAAGAGTTTGACGAGGCCGCCGATTTTCTCGCGGCTGGCATCAACAGTTCCGTCGGGCCGCTACAGGGCAACGCGAACGTCAACCTGCTCGCCAAAGACCTCGATCAGGGTCTCGCTCTCTACTTCGACATGCTCCGCAACCCGCGCTTTCAAGAGGATCGCATCAAGCTCGCCAAGAGCCAGATTCTACAGGGCATGGAACGGCGCAACGACCGCACCGACGCTATCGAGAGCCGCGAGTGGGCGCGCTTGATCTACGGCGCAAATCACTTCTCGGCCAGAGAGTCGACCAGGCCTTCAATCGAGAGCATTACACGCGAAGACATGCTCGCCTTCCACCGGAGATACTACCAACCGGGCGGCTTCATCTTCGCCGTCTCCGGCGACTTCAACACCAAAGAGATGATCGCCAAACTCGAAGCGGCGATGCAGGGTTGGGCGGTCAGCAAAGAGGCCGTGCCCGAAGTGCCGAAGACGCCGTATGTCTCCGTCCCCGGCGTCTACACAGTGCATAAGGCCGACGTGAATCAGGGACGCGTGAGCATCGGGCATGTCGGCGCGCTGCGCGACAACCCCGACGCCTACGCCATCACGATCATGAACGACATTCTCGGCGGCGGCGGCTTCACCTCGCGCATCACCTCGCGCGTCCGCTCCGACGAAGGACTGGCCTACAGCGCGGGTTCGAACTTCGGCCTCGGCATCTACAATCCCGGCATCTTCCGCGCCGCCTTCCAGTCGAAGAACCCGACCACATCGCAGGCCATTGACATCATCATGGAAGAGATCAACCGCCTGCGCACCACGAAGGTCTCGGCGGAGGAATTGGAGACCTCCAAGAACTCGGCCATCGAGGTCTTCCCGCGCACCTTCGCCACAGCGGCGCAGATCGCCGGGACGTTCGCGCAGGACGAGTACACCAAGCGTCCGGCTGACTACTGGGCGAACTACCGCGCGCGCATCGCGGCGGTCACGGCGGACGACGTGCAGCGCGTCGCACAGAAGTACCTGCAACCGGACAAGCTGGTGGTGCTCGTCGTCGGCAACATCGACGAGATCGCGAAAGGCAATCCCGACCGCCCGCAACACTCGCTCGCCAAGCTCGCCCGCGACGGGCAGATTCGGCGCATCCCCCTGCCCGATCCGCTGACGCTGGTATATCCGCCCGCGCAGTAAAGCGGCGGCCACGCTCAAAACGAAAAAGGCGGCACGCTGGAGACTCTGCTCTCCGGCGTGCCGCCTTTCTTCGTGCGCTTACGCTAACGCGCCTTTTCGCCTTCCAGCTTGATCCGGCGATTACTCTCCGACAGGAAATTTTCGCTAAAAGCCAGTTTGCCGTCGCGGACGAGGCGGCGGCCACCGGCGATCACGTCCTTGATCTCAAGCGTGTCTTTGCGCAGCACGAGCAGGTCTGCGTCGCCGCCGACTTCGAGGCGGCCTTTGCGTTCGAGTTTGAGCACGGCGGCAGTGTTCGCGGTGACGTGCGAGAGCGTCTGTTCGAGCGGAAAGCCGTGTTCGAGAATGCAACTGCGAATTTGCGCGAAGAGGGTGCGCGGGCTGTTGATCGAGGCATCGGATGAAGCGGTGAGGCGCGAAGGGTCGCCGCCGCCGTCGAGGTAGAAGCGCAGCCAACGGGGCAAGTCTTCCCCCACGGTGTCGAGGTCAACGTAAGAGCCGCGCGCGGCGAGCGCGATGGCCTCGCGCATCAACTTCTCGTTGCGCTCGACGTGCGTCGGGTAGATAAGCGACGGCGCGATCTCGTAGTCGTCAATCAGTTCGCGCAGCAGTTTGAGACGCGACGAGCCTTCCCCCACATGGAAATGCGTGACGCCGCACTTGCGCGAGAGCAGGCCGCCGACGTAGGCGTCCTTGACGATTTTGGCGAGTTCGGGCGCGTGGTGGGCGGTCGTGCGCTCGTCGGAGATGGCGACCTCGCCCGCGCCGATCACTTCCGCGATCAAGATGATGTCTTCGCGGACGCTCCCCGTGAGCGTGACGGGAGGCACGCCGTAGCCGCCGGAGAGGATGTAGGCCGTGAACCCTTCTTCGTTCAAGCCCTTGGCCTTCGCTAGCAGGCCGGTCATCGTCTTGGTCGTCGTGTCTAGGCCGAGGCAGCCGACCACTGTAGTGATGCCTGCGAGGGCGAGTTCGCTGGCGTAGACTTCGGGCGTCTGCGTGCTGAAACCTTTTTCGCCGCTCCCGCCGAGCAGGTGCTGGTGAGGGTCTATGAGGCCGGGCGCGACGAGGCAGCCGCGCGCGTCAACCGTTTCGAGTTCCAGCCTGAGCGCGGCTGCGGCGGCTGTCGCGTCAACGTCGCCGATGCGCGCGATGCGACGGTCGAGAATGAGCACGTCGCGCTGGCCGAGCGCGGCGGGCGCATAAACTTCACCATTCTCCACGAGCGTCAGCACATACGCTCCTTCAGACCGTCGCCACGCTGAGTTGCGGCGTGATCTCGCCGATGCTCGTCGCCGGAACTGCCCCATGTTGCGCGAGCACTTCGAGGACGGGTTCGAGTTTGTCGTAGAAGACGACGATCACGTCGCCCTGCTTCATCTCGCGCAGTTCGTTCGAGAAGGCTTGAATCTCGTCGAGCACCGTCAGGCACTCGCGCTCCGGCGATTCCTCGTTGACGGTGCGGCAGAGCAAGCCCGCCACCTCGCCTTTGCGCCGCCCGCGCAGGTCTTTGTCTTCCTTGATGATGATGCGCTGGAAACCGCGCGCGGCGATGCGCCCGGACTTTTCGATCAAATGGTCGTCCCTGTCGCCGGGCACTCCGAGGATGGCCGTCACGCGCCGTCCGTGCCAGAGCGCGGCCATGCGTGAGACGGCCTCGAAAGCGTCCGGGTTATGCCCGTAGTCAACCATCACATAGCCCGCGCCGACCTGATAGAGGTTCGCGCGTCCCGGGTTGTGCTCGTCGTTGCGGAAGGTTTTGAGCGCGGCGGCGATGTTCTCGCGCGTTACGCCGTGCGCGCGGCAGGCGGCGACCGTGGCGAGAACGTTCGAGACCTGAAAACG
>DASPJG010000619.1:0-8659 GCA_035628755.1 Pyrinomonadaceae bacterium | reverse complement strand
ACGAGGCGGACAAGGTGTTCGAGGGCGCGACGCTCTTCACCGACGAGGTTGTGCGTCTGCGCCGCCTCGGCGAGCCGTTCGAGCGTGACGCGCATGTGGTCGTCGTCGCGCTGCCAGGTATAGATGCGCAGGAGCAGGCGGAGGGCTTCGATCTGTTCGGGGTCGCGCGCGAGCGTCTCGTTCAGAAGTTGGAGGAGCTTCTGTTCCTGTCGTTTGGCGAGGGCGGGTTCAGTGGCGCGTGAGAGCACGTTCACGGCGGCGTTCGTGTCGCCGCGTTGCAGGTAGAGCCGCGCCACTTCGAATAGCTGCGGGTAGTTCGACGCTTCGAGTTCGACGAGACTGAGGGTGGCGCGCTCGGCGGCGGGCGCGTCCTCGGCGTCGAGATAGGCGCGCGACAGCATCGCGCGCAACTCTACGTCGCGCGGCTGGGCGGTCACGGCCTGTTCGAGCACAGCCGCCGCTTCGTCGGGCACGCCGAGTTTGGAATAGGCGGCGACCAGACCGTGCAGCACCGCATGGTTGAGCGGGCGGATGTCGTGCGCCTGCGCGTAAGCCTTGAGGGCGCGCTCGGCGTCGTTGCGCGCCAGCAGGCGTTCGCCCGCTTCGGTGAAAACGTCCGCGGCCTCTTCGCGCAAGCCCTCGCGGAGATAGCCCTCGCCGAGCCGGAGACGAATCTCGACGTTGTTCGGTTCAAGGTCTGCGCTGCGGCGCAGGGCGTCGAGCGACTCGCGCATCTGCCCGGCGCGCGCGTAGGTGTCGGCGATGGCGAGATACTGCTCGCGCGCTTCGACGAAATGCCCCTGCTGCTCGTAGAGCACGGCGAGGCGTTGGGCGACGACCGGAAGCGACGGATCGAGACGGGAAATCTTTTTGTAGACGGCGATGGCTTTGAGCGTGAAGCCTTGTTCGCGATAATGGTCGGCGACGCGCTGGAAGCATTCGATGGCGTCCTGTCGCTTGTTGACGCGCACGTAGAGATCGCCGAGCGTGTTGAGCGCGCTCTGGTCGTTCGGATCGCGCTCGACGATGCGGCAATACTCCGAGATGGCCGATGGTATCTTGCCTTGCGCAAGATACTTCTCAGCCGCACTGATGGCCTTTGCTTTATCGAATCCCATCGGGAAACTGTTCGTGTTCGCGTCGCGCGTAAGTGGTGGGCTGCCCTAAAGTGCCAATACCGCGCTCATACCGTCTCGCACCCGGCTCGCACACTTCAGTCGGTGGCGGGCAGATTTTACGCTAACATGCGCCGACAACGAGTGTCAACGCCGCCTTTCGGAAGCGTCGCCGGACAACTCAACTCAGGTTCAAACGGCTCTTTCGGCGACGCGCGAGCGGTCGCTTCAACCAACTTCCATCGCGCTCTTTCAGTCTCATTTTAAACTCGCGGACGACTTGATTCAATTGCGCCCACACGACCCGGCCACCCGCACGGACGCGGACACCGAGCACGCTGCGCCCGCGCTCCGCGTCGCCGAAGCGACGGCCATCGGCGGCCTTCTGCTCTACGCCGTCTTCGCCCCACACTCGATTGCGGGCGCGTGGATCGCGCTCTCCATCTCCATCCTCGGCTGGCTCGCGCGCGCGCTCATCACGCGCCGCACGAATTTTAGCCGCACACGCTTTCGCCGCACGCCGCTCGATCTCCCCCTCTTGCTCTTCTACCTGTGGAGCGTCCTCTCCGCCTTCGTCTCCGCCGAACCGCGCATCAGCCTGTTGAAGCTCCTGTCGGTCAGTTCCTTTCTCATCTTCTATCTCGTCCGCGCGCTCGTGCGCACGCGCCGCATGGCCGTCGCCATCGCCGCTCTGATGATCGCGTCGGGCGCGGCGGGCGCGCTGTGGAGCGTGTTTGAAGTGGTGCGCGGGCGCGGCGTGGTCGTCGAAGAGATCGCGCCGGACAGCCCTCTCCTGCGCGACCCTTCGCTTGGCGTGGCGGTCGGGGATTCCGTGTGGCGCGTTAACGGACGCCGCGTCAATTCGGTGGAAGAGATCGATCAGGCCATCAAGGACGCGGCGGCGGGCGACAGGCTTCGGTTGAGCCTGTTTACGCAGGGCGAACAGGCTGAGCGCGTTGCGACGGAGCGCGTATCGGACGAGTTGAAGGCGCGCGCCTCGCCTTCCGGCCTGCGCGCTACGCGCCGCGCGCACCGCTTCCGCGCCTCCGGCTGGACGCGCCACTACCAGACCTTCGCCGAGACGTTGCAAATCCTCGCCCAACTCTCGCTCGGCTTCGCGCTCGCCTACTGGCAGAGACGCCACACGGCGGGCGGCGGCGCGCGCCTGCGCGTCGCGCTCTCGGCGGCGGCCTTTCTCCTGCTCGCCTCGGGGATCGCGCTGACGGCGATGCGCACCGTGCTCGTCGCCTTCACCATCGGCGCGTCGGTGGTCGCATGGCGCGCGGCGCGCGGGCGGGCGCGGCTCGTCGTCTTGGCAGCCATCGCCTGCGCGCTCGCGCTCGGCGCGTTTGCCGTGTGGCGAACGCGCGCCGAGGGCGCGCTTCGTTTGCAGGACGAGAGTTCGCGCCTGCGCCTCGCCGTCGCGCGCGTCGCCGTCGCGCGCATCCCGCTGCACCCGTTCTTCGGCCACGGCATGGACGCCGTTAAGGAACACTGGACGGAGTGGGGCTTTCCCGGCCACATCAAAATTCACACACACTCGACGCCCATCCAACTCGCCTTCGACCGCGGCCTGCCCGCGCTCCTCATCTGGTTGTGGCTGCTCGCCGTCTTCTGGCTCGTCCTCACGCGCGGCGAGCGGCAGTTGCGCGCCGCGCGTAACGATCCGGCCACACACGGCCTGCTGCTCGGTGCGACCGGCGCGCTCGCGGGCTTCTTCGCCAGTTCACTCGTCAACTACAACTTCGGCGACGCGGAAGTCGCGCTCGTCCTCTGGTGGCTGATGGCGACGGTGGTGAGCGTCCTTGACCAAACGCGCGTCGCCCCCCGACCGGAGTAAAAACGCTTTCACTTCTGGAAACCGCAGGCGCGTGCCGCGCCACGCCTGATCGCGCAGGCCATCAATGGCCGTCCACGTCGGATGGTAGCGCGCGTAAATCCACGCGGCTGCGGGGTCGCCCCAACTGCCGTCCGCGTTCTGACAGGCGAGCAGATATTCCATGCCTTCGCGGACGAGCGCGTGCCGCTCGTCGAGTTTGAAAGCCTTGAGGGCGTCGAGTATCTCGCCTGTCATCTCCGCGTCGCCCATCGCCATCGCCTCGCTCATGCTCTCCTTCATGAAAGCGAACTCCGCGGGCAGCCAGCGCGGCGAGAGTTGATAGCGGTCGTAGTCGTTCAGGGTGTAGACGATGTGCGTGACGGCGTAAACCGCGTCGTACCAATCGGGGTTGCGACCGCCTTCGCGCCCGCGATAAGGGCGCATCGCGGGCAGCCAGCCAAGCACGTCCGCGAAACGCCCGCTCGCCGCGACGCCGTATGACTCGCCCGTGTAGGTGCGTGTCAGCGCGTCGTACCAGACCACGTAACGGCTCAAACGCGCCAGCCGCTTCCCGCACACGCGACAACGTTTGCGCCCGCGCTCGTTCCACAGCCCGCACCCTGCGCACTCGGCGGGCGCGTCTGTCGGCGGCGGCTCGACGCGCGGATCGAATGAGAGATAATCGCGTGCGTTGTAGCGCGCGGCGGCGCGCGCGAGTTGTTGTTTCAGTTGCGGGTCGGCGAGGCCGAGACAATCGGCGGCGTGGCTGCCGTGAATGTAGTCGAGGATCGTGTCGGCTGAAGGCCGGGGCGGAAGTGTGGGGCGTTCGCGTCGCCACTGGCGCGCGCGTTCCCGCCCCATCCGGCGCGCCGTGCGGCTGAGGGTCGCGTCGCGCGAAGTTTCGGCGATGAAGTAGAAGCAGTTCAAGAGGTCGCTGCCATAAACGGCGAAGTGTTCCGGCTCGCAGGCCACCGCGTAGATGAATTCCAGACCGCGGCGGGCTGCGCGCGTGCGTCTCCTCGCGCCCGTGAAGGTTCGGACGACGCTTGCACTCGGTTGCTTCTGCATCATGATCAGTCTCCGTCGATCAGGATGGCGTTTCCGGCGAGGCTGGCGGAAACGTGGCGGGGTCGTTTTCGGCGAGGCGGATACGAGAACCGGCGAGCGGGTCGCGCGCGATAGACGCTCGCGCTCAGATCACGTCGGCGAAGTTTTTGCGCGTTCTGGCAAACCACCAGTAGCCGCAGAAGAAGACGGCGAGGGCGAAGGCTGTAAAATAGGCGAGGCCAGTCCAGTCGGGCGGCGCGCCTTCGAGGATGATGCGGCGATAGTTTCTGACGAGCGGCGTGAACGGGTTGGCGTTGATGAACGCTTGATAACGCGCGGGCACGATCTGTTCCGGGTAGATGATCGGCGTCAGAAACATCCACGCGACGAGCAGGAGCGAGACGACCTGCCCCGTATCGCGCAGGAAGACGCCGAGCGATGCGACGAGCCATGCCGCGCCGAGCATCAACACGAGTTGCGGCAGGACGAGCGCGGGCAGCCACAAGAGTGTGGCGTGGAGTTCGCGTTTGATGACGAGCGTTGCCGCCAGCAGCACGATTGTCCCCAACATCTGCGTCGTGAGCGCGGCCAACACCTGCGCCACCGGCAACGCTTCGAGCGGAAACACCACGCGCTTGACGAGGTTCGCGTGCGCGACGATGACGTTGGAAGAGACCTGCGACGAATCCTGAAACGCCGTCCACGGCAGGAGCGCGCAGAAAAGATAAAGCGCGTAATCCCACGCCGTCCCGCGTTCGCCGAAACGCGCGCCGAAAATCCCCGCGAAGATAAACGTGTAGATGGCGATCATCACGGCGGGCGTCAGCATCGCCCACACCACGCCGAGCGCAGACCCGCGATACCGCGCCGCCAACTCGCGCCGCGCCAGCGAACGGATCAACTCGAACCGCCCCGGCAACTCCCACAAAGGCCGCCACACCAACCGCCGCGAATCCTGCGCCGAGATCATGCGCGCCATTGTAAGGTCAGAAGAACTCAAATCGTGAATCAGTAAAAGCCGTAAATCGTGAATCGTAAATCGTGAATAGAGAAAACCCGTTCATTCTATTCACGATTTACGATTCACGATTTACTTTCTTCTCTTGTCACCCGTCACTGTTTGCATTAGGGTTTGCAGTTATGAGCACGGCATTGCGCGTCGAAGGGGTGGCGAAGCAGTATCGCATCTACGACCATCCGAGCGACCGCTTGAAAGAGACGCTGACGCGCGGGTGGCTGAAGCGACACCGCGAATTCTGGGCGCTCAGAGAGATCAGCTTCGAGATCGAGCGCGGCACGACCGTCGGGATCGTCGGGCCGAACGGCAGCGGCAAATCGACGCTCTTGCAGATCATCACCGGCACGCTCGCGCCGACGCACGGCGACGTGCAGGTCGAGGGGCGCGTCGCCGCCCTGCTCGAACTCGGCGCGGGATTCAATCTCGAATTCACCGGCCTCGAAAACATCTACATGAACGCCGCGCTGATGGGTTTCTCACGCGCCGACACCGCCGCGCGGCTCGAACGCATCGAACGCTTCGCAGAGATCGGCGACTTTCTGCACCAGCCCGTCAAGACCTATTCCTCCGGCATGTTCGTGCGCCTCGCCTTCGCCATCGCCGTCAACACCGACCCGGAGATTCTCGTCGTGGACGAAGCCCTCTCCGTCGGCGACACGATCTTCCAGCATCGCTGTGTGCGTCGCATCAAGGAGATGCAGCAGGCGGGCACGACTATCCTCTTCGTCTCGCACGAGCCGACGCTGGTGCGCGCGCTGTGCTCGCGTGCGATCCTGCTGAACGCCGGAAAGATGATCGCCGACGGCACGCCGATGGAAGTGCTTAACCGTTACCAGCGCGTGATCATGGCGCGCGAGGAGGCTTACGCGGACGGCGGCGACGGCGCGGGCGCGGCGGATGAGCAGGCCGCCCGCGAGAATGAGAGCGCGGCGGGAGTCGCGCTTGATGCGGCGGGCGAGGGTGCGCGCCAGCCTTCGCAGTATTCTTACCGGCACGGAAATAAGCGCGCGGAAGTGATCGGGGCGGAACTCGTTGATGGGGCGACGGGTCGCGCCGTGGAGCTCGTCGAGACGGGCGACGCGGTGGCCGTGCGCCTGCGCGTGCTGTTTCACGAAGACGCCGCCGAACCCGTGTGCGGGTTTATGATTCGCAACCGCCACGGCATCAACGTCTACGGGACGAACACGGAGCAGCGCGGGCAACCGCTCGGCGCGGCGCGGCGCGGCGAGATCATCGAAGCCGTGTTCACGTTCGATTGCTGGCTCGGTCAGGAGCATTATTTCATCTCGGTCGCGGCGCACACGCCTGACGGAGAGGCTTTCGATTGGCTCGACGGCGCGATCTTCTTTCGCGTCTCGTGCGCCGTGGAGATGGAGGGCATTGCGAATCTCAACGCGCGGGTCACGACGCGGCGCGTCGGAGTTGACGAACAGGCGGGACGGGCGGCGAGAGTTTGAACGCGCGGGCGGGCGAGGAGACGCGCGCGTTGAAAGCCTGAGCGAAGAATTGATGAGCGAAGCGGACGACACAAAATCCGGCGCGGGCGAATTGGCGGCGGAGACGCGCGACGACGAGCGCGACACGCAGCCCGCTGCTCCGCACGTCAAACCGCTCGTGCTGCAACCCGACTTTCAGGCGGGCGACAGATCGCAATATCACGTCGCGGAGTTGCTGGCTTATCACGACCTGCACTTCATCAGAGGCGTCTACAAGGCGATTCTGGGGCGCGCGCCGCTTGAGGCCGAAGGCGTGCGCGATCTGGACGATTTGCGCTGCGGGCGCGCGGGCAAGGTCGAGATCATCGAACGGCTGCTGGCGTCGGCGGAGGCGCACGCGGAAGCGGGGCGTCGCGTGCGGATCGAAGGTTTGCCGTCGCCTCTGATGCGGCGTCTGGGTCGCGTGCCGGTAGTGGGTTATGCGCTGCGGCTCGTGCGCGCGCTCGTGCGGCTGCCCGTGTTGATGCAGCACCAGCAGCAATTTGAAATCTACGCGCTCGCGCAGCAGCAACACATCGCCGACTACGTCAACCGGATGCTCGCCGGAGGCGCGCGCAAGGGCGCGGACACTTCCGGCACGTCAATGCCGTTCTTCCTACAGTCGCAGCACGAAGAGATTGCCGAGACGCTGGCGATGTTCTCCGATGCGCTACTGGAACTCTCGAACAGCCACGCCGAGTTGGAGGAGCGGACGCAGACGCAGGTAGAGCAGGCGCAGGCCGCGCTCACGGAGTTAACGGCGGCCATCACCGCGCAACAGCAACTCGCCGAGACGCTCAGCCGCGCGCAGCAACTCACCGCCGACGCGCAGCAGGAATTTTTGATTCAGGAACAACGCGTGATCGTGGAGACGCAGAAGGTCGTGCTCGAAGAGTTGCGCGAGGAATTGCGCGCGCTCTCGGCGCGGCAACAGCGCGCGCGCGAGGAGTTCGACGCGGAGGTGCGCCGCCTGCGTTCGCTTCAAGAAGCGGCGGCGCGCGAGAATTTTTCCGGTCAAGCATGAAGCCGCTCGCCATCGTCATCCCCTGGTTCGGGGCGGAGTTGAAAGGCGGAGCCGAACAACAGGCCTTTCAAATTGCGACGCGGCTAGCCGCGCGCGGCGTGAGCGTGGAAGTCTTAACCACCTGCTGTCGCTCGTTCCAGGACGACTGGGCGACGAACCATCTCGCGCCAGGGCTGACGCAGCAACACGGCATAGCCGTTCGCCGTTTCCCGGTGGGCGCGCGCGACCGGCAGGCGTTTGATCGCGTCAACGCGAAACTGCTCGCGCTCACGCCCGGCGATTTGCGTCCCGGCGTCTCTCCCGTCTCCGACGCTGACGCCGAAATCTTCGCGTGCGAGAACATCAACTCGCCCGCGCTCATCGAACACTTGCGCGCGCACGGCGACGCTTACCGCGCGTTCCTCTTCATCCCCTACATGTTCGCCACGTCCACGCGCGGGCTGCCCCTCGTCGCCGCGCGCGCGTTCCTGCAACCGTGCCTGCACGACGAGCCTGCGGCTTATCTCCCCGCCGTCGAAGAGTTGTTTCACCGCGCGCGGCTCGTCCTCTTCAACTCCGAGGGCGAGCGCGAACTCGCCGCGCGTCTCTACGGCGCGTCCGTCTTCGCGCGCGGCCTCGTCGTCGGCGAAGGCGTCGAAAGAACCGACGCTTCGACGAAGCAACTCGCCGCCGCGCTCCCTGCCGCGCTGCGCGACGGCGCGCCATTCGTGCTCTATCTAGGCCGCCGGGACGAGACGAAAAACACCGGCCTGCTCGTCGCCGCCTTCCGTCGCTTCAAGGAACACGCTCCGGCTTCGCCGCTCAGGCTCGTCCTTGCCGGGGCGGGCGCGCACTCTTACGACGAACGCAAGCGCGGCATTTTCGATCTCGGCCTCGTCGGCGAAGACACGAAGGCCGCGCTGCTCGTCGCCTGCCGCGCGCTGTTTCAACCGAGCCGCAACGAAAGTTTCTCGCGCGCCATGATGGAGGCGTGGAGCTACGGTGCACGCCCCGTCGCCGCGCACCGCGAATGTCTCGCCACGGCCATTGCGGTCGAGCGCGCGGGCGGCGGCTGGCTCGCGGTGACCGTGGAAGAGTGGGCGCAACTCTTCGCGCGCGTGGCCGAAGCCCCGGAGGCGGAACTCGCGGCGTTGGGCGCGCGCGGTCGCCTCTACGCCGCCG
>DASPJG010000618.1:0-5911 GCA_035628755.1 Pyrinomonadaceae bacterium | reverse complement strand
CTTGCCGGCTTCGTTCGTCTTCGTCCGGTGCGGATCGTCTTCCGGTTTCTTTTGATTAAGAACGTGGACGAACTTTGGAGAGATTCTGTTTGGCGTCAGAGTTTTGTGCGCGACCGAAGTGCCCTGCGCCGTCGCCGGAATTATCCTCGGCGCGCTCGCCCTCGCGGGCGACGCGGCTGAGGCCGTGGTCAGAGCCGCCGTCTGGAATACGGGCTTCGCGAGATTCTTATGGCAACCGCTGCACTCGGTCGCAAGCGGCGGTTGCTCCCGGTTCTCGACGCCCTTCTGCCAGTGGCAGCTGAAACAGGAGGCGTGGCTCGTCGGGGTGGTCATAAAAGTGGCGCGCACGGGAGTGCCTTCCGGCGCGTTGGCAGGAAGTTTTTCCACCACTTCCTTATGACAGTAGTTACAGGTGGCTTGAAGATTCCCCCCTCCCTCCAGCTTTTTGAATTGCAGGAGCATGGTCGTCTTCACATGGTTGGAGTGCGGGAAGATGTCGCCGAACTGCGACGCCTCGTTCTTCTTCGGAAACTCGAAGACAGCCTTGCTGCGCGGCGAGGTGACGGTGTGGCAGTTTGAGCAGATGACGGGACGCGCGCCGCGGAAGAATTGCTGCCGGTGGCAGTTGATGCACGCGGGATGATCTGGATACTCGCGGATGTCCGGCTTCTCAAACGAGGGAATCTGGTGACAGGAGGAGCAATTTTCGAAGTGGCCTTTGGTTGCGTGCGAAAAGTTCGAATAGTCAACGCGCGGGCGGGCGGCGGGCGCACGGCGTCGCGGCTGCTGTCGGCGCGCGCCTCCACGCGCCTGCGCCGTCGTTTCCCCTGTCGATTCCTTTGAAGCGGCGCGCGTGTAGACGCAGATCATCGCGGTCATGGAGACAATGACAATCAGCGTAACGAAACGGAGATCGATGATGATTTGACGAAACAGACCCGCGCGTCGCAACCCGTTAGTCCTTTCGCTGTCGGCTCTTAGTAAAACTGACGCACGACCGGCTGAGAAATTCGCTGAAGCTCATTCCTGACATTAGCAAACGCTTCGCCCGCTAAAAGTTTGGAGCACAAGAGCAGAAGGCTTTCCTTGTAACACAGTTGGCACTGGCTGACAACGATATTTTCCGGTGAGGTGATTTGCTGCGACAGTTGAACGTCCGGCGCGGCGCGCGTTAACTCTTTCCGCTTCCCTGAGCGTTCGCCGCGCCGTCCGCGTCGATGCCGGTGCGCAGTTGCGAGAGCGCGGGATTATTGGGATTGAGGCTTTCGAGTTTGGCGAGCGTGGCGCGCGCCTCCGCCTTGTCGCCCTTGCGCGTAAGCGCGACGACCATGTTTTGCAACGTCGGCTCGTGGCGCGGGTCGATTTCGAGCGAGCGGCGAAATTCGGCCAGAGCGCGTTCGTTATCGGGAGGGGTGCGCAGCAGGAAGGTTAGGCCGAGGTCGGTGCGGACGTTGATGTCGTTCGGCGTCTTGGCGAGCGCGGCGGTGTACCACTTTTCCGCCGCGAGATAATTCCCGGTGTCGTAGTTGACGTTGCCGAGCGCGATGACCGGCTCAAGTTCCTCCGGCTTCAAAGTATTGGCGCGCAGCAAAAATTCCAGCACGTCGTCGAACCGCTCGGTCTGGAAAGAGGCGCGCGCCGCCTGCATCTGCGCCTCGTAGTCGGAAGGATTTTCGCGCGCCGCCTTGACCGCCGCCTGCGCCGCCGTCTCCAGACGTTGTTGATCAGCCACCGCGTTCGAGGGCAAGGCGGATTGAATGGCGCGGCCATCGCCCGTGAGCGTCGCGGCGGCGCGCATGTTTGCCCAGCTTGCGAACCCGAACCCGAAGAACAGGCCGAAGCCCACCCCGATGATTGAAAACAGAATATTCTCTCGATTCATAACTAGGGAGGAAAAAAGCCGTGAATCGTCAATCGTAAATAGATAGAACAGGTCTTATCTATTCACAATTGACGATTCACGATTCACGGCTTTTCTCGATTCACGATTTACGAGTTATCAAGCGTATGAGTGTAAGCCCGGCAGCAGGTAGCTGACGCCGAGGTAAGTGAAAATGACGAGCAGGAAGGCGACGACGGCGAAGTAGGCCGAGCGTTTGCCGGTCATGCCGCGCGCGATGCGCGCATGGAGGAAGCCACCGTAGGTGAGCCACGCGACGAACGCGCCCGTCTCCTTCGAGTCCCAGCCCCAGTAGCGACCCCACGACTCGTTCGCCCAGATCGCGCCCGTCACGAGCAGCATCGCCAGACCGGCGAAGGCCACGCTCGCCGTCTTGTACATGAGGCTGTCGAGTTTCTCCGCCGAAGGCAGAGCCTTGCGCAAAACGTCCGTGCGGAAGCTGAAGAAGACGACGAAGAGGGTGGCGGCAAACGCGGTGATCAGCGCGGAGAGTTCGACGGGGTTCGCGTTCAAACTCAGGATGAGCGACGAACCGCGCTCGTTGACGAACTCCTGCGAGGCGGCGACGAAGCGCGCAGGCTCAATCGTCTGCACTTGTTCGGCGGTCATGCCCTGCTGCTCGGCGAGCCACGCGCCGAACTGCGGAAACTGCTTCGGATTGATCTTGCTGACGACGTTCGTCATGGACTTGACCTGCGACACGAGCGCGACGATGGCGCAGGCCTGCGAGACGAGCGAGAGTTTCAGCAGCCAGTGTCCCCAGTTGCGCGCCTTTTCGTCATTGTGCAAAAGATATTTGCCGAAGAGTCCGATGACGCCGAGGAGCAGCACGCCGGAGATGATGATGAGCAGGCCGACGTATGGGATGTCGGCGCGCAGCGGCAGAGCCATGCGCGAGCCTTGCATGAAGGTTGAGGCCGTGTAGATGCCCGTCGTGAAAACCGAGAAGCGGCTGACGGAGGCGAACACGCCGAGGCCGAAGATGGCCGCCCAGATCGCCATTGATTCCGGCTTCGTGCCGACCTTCAGTAGATAGATGACCGCAGCGGCGAAACAGACGAGCGCGACGCCGTAGGCGAGCGAGGCGATGCCGACGTGGATCGGTCGCCAGTAGGAGTCGAGCACGGGCGGCAGGTTGATGAAGTCGTTGCCGATGAAGCGCGCCAGCACGAGGATGAGCGCGGCGAGCGGCAAAGAGATCGCGCCGATGAAGCGGAAGTTTTTGCGCCCGGAGATAACCATCGTCGTGATCCCCGCGCCGAAGGCGAAGGCGAGCGACAAATCGTAGAGGTTGGCGAACGGGATGAAACGAAACACCCATTCCATGTCAGCCGCGGTCTTGCCCTGCGACAGAAAGATTTGCAACTCGCGGTCGTACCCGGCCACCCAGCGCACGCACCAGCTCGACAGGTTGAAGAACACGCCGAGGCAACCCGTCCACAAGCCGATCTTTTGCGCCATGTTCGACGGCGCGTAGAGGTTCGTCAGGTGGAAGGTGGCCGCCGTCAGGTAGCAGGCGAGCGCGATCATCATCAGCGCGCCGTCCGTCATGAAGCGGTCGCCGCCCAACTGGATGCGGAGCAGCACCATCAGGATCGAGCCGACGATGGGGATGATGGCAGGCAGGTATGACTTGAGCGACCACACGCTGCCGTCCTCGTGTTTCGGAGAACTGGATTCGGTCGAGTCGGCCAAAATTTCATTATTGCTTAAAACTTCACTCATGAATTTTTTACCTCTTGGGGTTGGCCGGTGATGGCCTGTAAGAGTTTTTTGAATTTGTCTTCGAGCGCGACGATGTTGCGGTTGGTGTTGCCGCCGAGGACGACCTGAAAAGTCTTCGCGTCCTCTTCCGTCTCTTCGATAATCGCCCACACGCGCTGGTGCGAGAAGAAGAAGACGGCGGAGAGAGCGACAAAGAGCATCCCGCTGCCGACGTAAAAGATCGTCGTGCCGGGATCGCGCTGGACGGAGAGCATGTGCGCCTCGGGCACTTTCTCGAAATCAGCGAGACGGAACTTGTAACCGGCGACCGCGCGTCCGACCGGCGCGCCGCTCGGCAGCTCCTGCGCGAAGGCGAAGGCGCGGCTGCGCTCGCCCGCCGGGCTTGTCACGTTCAGGATCGCCGCCGGGTTGTTGTACTCGCCGGACTGCGTCCCCACCTGACTGCCCTGCATCTGGAAGTCGGGCTGGAAGTCCACGTAGTCAATCTTCGTCCCGTCGGGGAGTTGCGCCGAGCCGTCGCGCGCGACCTGCACATCCAGAGGCTGGCCTCCCGCCTCCGGCGTCAGGCGCAGGGTGATGTTGCGCGCGTGGCCGACGTTCATGAAGCTGGCCTGAAAGAAACGGTAGCCGCGATAATCGTAGGGGCGGTTCATGTGGACGAGCGCATTGTGCTCGCCCGTCTCGTCCTTGATCTTGATGCGCGTCATCCAGTCAATCGTGTTGTCGGCGGTGATGGGGCCTTCCTTCCTGATCAACTTTTGCTGGATGTCGGTGCAGATCACTTCAAAGGGCAAAGCGGACGTGGACTTGTCGAGGCGGAAGGTGTTCATGTCCTCGATCTTGAAGACGGTCTCGGACATCTCATTGGCGGACGCGCCGGGCTTCAGCCACATCGAGCCGGTGCGCCCGAACTGCGCCGTCATAAAGCCGCCGAAGAAGATCGTCAGCAGCGCGACGTGGACGGCATACGCGCCGAGGCGGTTCCACGTGCCGCGCTGCGCCAGAATGAGCGTGCGCTTTCCCTTCTCCGTCACGATGGGCTTGTAGCCGGTTTTGCGCGAAGCCTCCGCGATGCGTTCGGCGAGCGCGGCGCGGCTCTCGGCGCGCATCTCAAGCGTGCTCGTCACGGACTGCTTGCGCAGCCACGCGGCGACGACATCGAGTTTCGGGCGCACGAGGTAATTCCAAGCACCCGGAAAACGCTCGATCGAGGCCAGCACGATGTTCAGAGAGAGCACGAGCAGGAGCGCGTTGAAATACCACGCATGGTAAATGTCGAAAAAGCCGAGCACACCGCCGAGCAGTTTTTGCGAAGGGGTCAGCCCGGCGAAATATTTGTCGAAGCCGTCCACGTTCGTCTGCATGATGAGCATGCCGATCATGCTGGCGCAGGCGAGCAGGATCAGCAGCGTGACGCCGAAGCGCACGGAACTCAACAGATTGAGCAGCCGCGTGATGATCGAGGGATTTGACCGGACGGCGGGGACGATCCGGGTTACACCTATCTCGTTTTTGGTTTCTTCTATAGCAGACATTTGTTTATGAATTTCAGCAATCGCACTGAAGGAAACTTCATTGATCTCAAGGCGCGCCTGCGGGTCAGAGCCGCGCGCCGTTCATGTGTGGAGGTCATCATAGCCGATCGGTGTCGCATCATCAACTAATCATATTGACGTTTTTTCGACGCCTTGAGTTGACCGGCGCGCGCAACGTTTTCGGCGGCGCAACTCCATCGTGTATGATGCGACAAACGGACGGCGCGCCGCGCGGATCGCGCGTGCGCCCCACTTTAAGGTTCTCCGGTTCGACGCAACAAAAGTTATCTTCATCCGATGCCTCTGGCTTATTTCTCCGAAAGGCAGCAACGTTTCAAAACCATCTTATGAGCAAAAACATTCTCCTGTGCATCATCGGTCTTACGCTCGGCTTCGGCGCGGGTTTCTTCCTCGCCAACAAAATCACCGGCAACCTCCCGGCCACGCCTGCGGCAACGGCGAATCCCGCGAACGCGCAGGCGGATTCCGCGCCGCCGCTCGACCCCAATCAGGCGGGCGCGCCGCTCCCGCCCGGCCACCCGGACATCAACAGCGCAGCCGCCGCTGCAAACTCCAACCCGAACGGCGTCGCGGCCACGAACGCCGAGGCGCAGGCCGCGATGGAGGCCGCCGACCGCAAGCCGAAAGATTTCGACCTGCAAATGAACGCAGCCGCAACCTTCTACAAACTCAAAGCCTACGATAAAGCCGCCCTCTACCTGCAACGCGCGATTGACCTCAAACCGCGCGA
>DASPJG010000617.1:0-3837 GCA_035628755.1 Pyrinomonadaceae bacterium | reverse complement strand
CTCTCTAGAGCGTTTGCGTGTATGCGAATCATCGAAGCGGCGACGCGAGAAGAGTTGGAACAGGTGCGGGAACTGTTCGGAGAGTATGCGGCGTCGCTCGACGTTGATCTCGGATTTCAAAATTTCGACGAAGAGGTCGGGCATCTGCCCGGCCTGTACGCGCCGCCGGAGGGTTGTTTGCTGCTGGCCGTGGACGGTGCGGCGGTCGCAGGTTGCGTGGCCTTGCGAAAACTCTCGGAGGGCGTCTGTGAGATGAAGCGTCTGTACGTGAGGCCGCAGTTTCGCGGGCGGCATCTGGGACGGACGCTGGCCGAGGCCGTCATCGAGCGTGCGCGTGAAAAGGGCTGCGAACGCATGCGGCTCGACACGCTGCCGACGATGCCGGAAGCAATCGCGCTCTACGCCGCGCTCGGCTTCCGGCGGATCGAGCCTTATCGCTACAATCCCGTCGCGGGTACGCTCTTTATGGAGTTGAAACTGAATTGATTTCCGCACACCACCGGAGAGGATCAAGATTCATGTCCGCACTGCGCATCGCAGGCTTTTTCGTGCTCGCCTTTCTGTTCGCCAACGCGCCTTTGTCTCATTTGCCACCCGGCAGAGAGCGCGCGAACGTCGCCGTCGCCGCCTCGCGCGACCCGGTGCGCGCGCCGCGCGGGATGGTCGCCTCGACGAATAAACTCGCGTCAGAAGTGGGCGTGGATATTTTGAAACGCGGCGGTAACGCCGTGGATGCGGCCATTGCCGTGGCCTTCGCGCTCGCCGTGACTTACCCGGCGGCGGGCAACCTCGGCGGCGGCGGCTTCATGATGATCCGCCTGCGCGACGGGCGCACCACCGCGATTGATTACCGTGAGATGGCTCCGCAGGCCGCAACGCGCAACATCTATCTGGACGCACAGGGCAACCTGATTGAAGGCGAAGGCTCGTCCACCATCGGCTACCGCGCGGCGGGCGTGCCGGGCACGGTCGCGGGGATGGAGCTTGCGCTCAGGAAATACGGGTCGGGGCGTCTGACGTGGGCGCAGTTGGCCGAACCGGCGCGGCGTCTGGCAGCCGACGGTTTCACGATCAGTTATCAATTCGCGCGCTCCTTGCGCGGCAGCGACGGTCTGTTGGGACGCTACGCCGACAGCAAGCGCATCTTCCTGAACGGTGGTCGCTACTTCAAGGAAGGCGACACGTTGCGCCAGCCGGAACTCGCGGCCACCTTCGCGCGTTTGCAACGCGGCGGCGCACGCGAGTTTTACGAAGGCGAGACGGCGCGGCTCATCGCCGACGATATGAAACGCAACAAGGGTTTGATGACGCTCGCGGATTTGCGCGGCTACGAAGCGAAGGAGCGCGTGCCGCTGCGCACGACGTATCGCGGCTATGAAGTCGTCTCCATGCCGCCGCCGTCTTCGGGCGGGGCGGTCTTGATCGAAATGCTCAACATTCTCGAAGGCTACGACCTGCGGAGCATGAATTGGGCTTCGTCGGAAAAGTATCACCTCGTGACGGAGGCGATGCGGCGCGCGTTTGCAGACCGCGCCGAGTACATGGGCGACACGGATTTCGTCAAAGTCCCCATCGCCGGTTTGATCGATAAAAGCTACGCGGAGCGGCAACGCGCGAGCATCAACCTCGAACGCGCCTCGACGAGCGCGGAGATACGCGCCGGGCGACCCGTTGGTTACGAGTCGGAAGAGACCACCCACTTCACGGTGATTGACGCCGAGGGCAACGCCGTCTCGAACACCTACACCTTGAACCTCGGTTTCGGCTCCGGCGTCACGGCGAAGGGAACGGGCATCCTGTTGAATAACGAGATGGACGACTTTGCCGCGAAGCCCGGCACGCCGAACGCCTTCGGGCTGATTCAAGGGGAGCGCAACGCGGTCGCGCCGCGCAAGCGTCCGCTGTCGGCCATGACGCCGACCTTCGTGATGCGCAAAGATGGCGCGCTCTGGTTCACCATTGGCACGCCGGGCGGCCCGACGATCATCAACACCGTGCTGCAAGCCATTATCAATATCGTGGATCACGACATGGACATCCAGCAGGCGATTGATGCGCCGCGCATTCATCATCAATGGTTGCCGGACGAGATCGTCCACGAGCCTTACGGCCTCTCCGCCGACACGCAGCGTGCGCTCACGGCGCGCGGGCATAAACTCGTCGCGCGCCCGCGCTACATGGGCGACGCGCACGGCATCATGATCGAGGAGAAGACCGGCGTGCGTCTCGGCGCGAGCGATTCGCGGAACGAAGGCGCGGCGGTCGGTTATTGAAAGGGAAGCGGCGGATAGGCCGTCGAGAGGTTTGGGCGTGAGTTAGCTTGCATGTCTTCGCGGCGTGAAACTAACGCTTGCCGGAGAACGTACCTCACGCGAAGGCGCGAAGGCGCAAAGAAGAGACGTTCAGTAAACTAATAGAAACGATCCGAAAGTTTGAAAGGTTTTGCGCGCATGTCTAGAAGGCGAATGAGTTTCAGTTTGTTGGCGATGCTACTCGTGCTGTCGGTGGCGGGCGGGAGCATCAGGCCGGTTAATTCGCAGAACACCGTGGCGGGCACGCCCGCCGCGGCGATCCGCACGACGCCGCCCGCGCCCGTCTTCGACGAGCAGGCGCGGCTGGCGGAACTGGCTGCGCGGCGCGCACGCGTGGCGAATGAGATCGGTAAACAGTCGCTGCTGGTGCTTTTCAGCGGCGAGCCGCGTGTTTACACGAACGACGTTGATTACGAGTTCCGGCAGGAGAACAATCTCTACTACCTGACCGGGCTGGCGCAGCAACGCGCGACGCTCGTGCTCGTCCCCGGCCATGCCACGACGCGCGAGATTCTCTTTATCCCGCGCCGCAACCCTGCGGCTGAGACCTGGACGGGGCACATGTACAGCCCCGAAGAGGCGCGCGCGATCTCCGGCATCAGCGAGATTTGGGAGGCCGGGGAATTTGAGCCTTTCATCCGCGCGATCCGTTCGCGCCGTGGCTACCGGCCAAAAGCCGAGTCAATCCTGTTATCGAATGTGCCGACGCCCGCGGCCAGTTCGACACCCGCGACGGCAGCGACCGCAGCAGCAGCGACGACACCCGCCACAGGCGCGACGCAGAACGAGGCGGGCTACGAAACGTTGTTTGGCGCGATGGCGCAAAAGAGCGGGTCGCTTTATTTGTTGATTCCGGGCGGCGAGGGCGAGAGCCGCGAGTTCAGGCAGGAGCAGGCGTTCGCTTCGCGCTGGGCGCAATCGTCAACCGGGCTGACGGTGCGCGACGCGTGGCCGATCTTCATGGAGATGCGCCTGCGCAAATCGCCGATGGAGTTGCAACTCTTACAGCATGCGATAGACATTACGATTGAAGCGTTGGGTCGCGCGATGGCCGTGGCCGGACGCTCGAAGTGGGAGTACGAAGTGGAGGCCGAGGTTGACTACACCTTCAAGCGGCGGCACGCGGACAACTGGGGCTACCCGTCAATCGTCGGCTGCGGCCCGAACGCGACGACGCTGCACTACGTCGAGTCGGAAGGGGCGGTGAACCCGAACGACCTGCTGTTGATGGACGTGGGCGCGGAGTACGGGCATTACACGGCTGACGTGACGCGGACGTTTCCCGTGAGCGGAAAGTTTACGGCGGCGCAGGCAGACATTTACAACGCGGTGCTGGCGGCGCAGGAAGCTTCGATGGCCGTCGCGCGACCGGGCAACACGTTTGCCGACGTGAACAGGGCTTCCGTCGAAGTGATCAAGGACGCGCTGCTCCGTCTCGGCCTGATCACGGATCGCAATTCGTTTCAGCACGCGCGCTGGTTCATGCACGGCACGTCGCACTGGCTCGGCCTCGACGTCCACGACG
>DASPJG010000616.1:0-3309 GCA_035628755.1 Pyrinomonadaceae bacterium | reverse complement strand
ATGCATCGAGCCAAGTCCTGAGCGTGACATCAGCCGTCACCCAACGGGCGTCGCGGAGCGCGGGCGTTGCCCCCGTCGAGAAGCCGGGCTTCGCCAGTTCGTTCAGCACGTACAGGGTCGAGACGGGGTCGCTGGCGAGGTTGTAATCAACGCCTGCGGACACGAACTCGTCTTTTCCGGTCTTCGGGTCTGTCCCGTAGGGGGTGGGTTGCAAGTGGACGCCCATGACCGTCAGGCGTGGGACGGAAACGCTCGCGGCGTTGTAATTCGGGTTGGTCAAAAGTTGATAGAGGTTGGTCAAAGGGCCGATGGCGACCACGTCCGTATCGCCTTTGCTCAAGAGCGACGCGAGTTGCTGTCCGGCCTCGTAGGTCGGGCGGCTCGCGGCGGACGCGCCGGAGGCTCGCGTCGGCGAGTTTCGATCAAGCGTCCCCTCGACGCCGAACCAGTTGAAACGATACGCGCCGCCCAGACTTGCCAGGTAAGCCCCGAACGCCGCGCCGGGAAACGACGCCGCGCCCGGCTGCGCGCCCGTGGCCGTCAGGGAAAACCCTTGCGGCAGCGGCGGCGGCGCATCCCATCCGGCGTAAACCAGCGGCGCGTCGAAATCCTTGCCGAGCGCAGACAGAAAATTCTCAAGCATCTGTTTGCGATAGATGGATTGCCTGCCCGTCACCGTGAACGCCTGAACTTCGATCTCGTCCGAGGCGAGAGCCAGCGCGACGGCGACGGCGTCGTCGGCGTCGGTTCCGAAATCGGTGTCAAGCACCACTTTCTTCCGTATCACCTGAATCCTTTCTCTCGCGCATCTCGTCTAGAGTTTGAGCTATGAGACTTCAACACAAGCTCCCCACGCATCTGATACGAGCATTTTATGAAGAACCGCGCGCCATCAGGGCGCGGATTATAATGCCCATCGGCAGCGCGCGGGCTAAATATTTGCCCTGCCGCCGCGTCGCGGCGTTGATTCAAAGTTAATAGTTATTATTGACTTTCGCGGCGGCGTGATTCATGATGGGCGCAAGCATTGAGACGGGGTGAGGAACTTTACGGTGGCGGCGAAGAAGAAAACAGTTGAGCGCGAAGCGTTGCGGCAGGCACTCCACGAACAGGGTGTGCAACTCACGTCGCAGCGCACCGCCGTCTTCGAGTATCTGAGCCGGGTCGAGCACCACCCGACAGCCGAAGAGATTTATCTCGCCGTCAAGCCGAAGTTGCCCCGCATCAGTCTGGCGACCGTCTACAAAAATCTGGACGCGCTCATCAAGTGCGAGGTGGTTTCAAAACTCACTTACGGCGACGCCGCCGCCCGTTATGACATACGCACAGACCATCATTACCACACGCGTTGTCTGGCGTGCGGGAGGGTATGGGACTTGGACGCCATCGAAGGCTCGGCGTGGCTCAGGCAGGTGAAACCGCAGGCGGGATTCGAGGTGAAAGACTACCGGCTGGAAATCTTAGGTCACTGCCGCGATTGCCGCCGGTAAATTTTTTTGGCATCAGGACAATAATAATTATTGTTCTTAACTAGGGAAAGGAGAACAGTCGTTACATGAGCGATGAGAGAGAAACCGGCCAGCCCGCAGCAGAGACGGGCGGCGCGAAAGAGCAACCCGTCCTGACGAACCGCCAAGGCCATCCCGTCTACGACAACCAGAACACGCGCACGGTGGGCGAGCGCGGCCCGACCGTCCTAGAGAATTACCAGTTCCTTGAGAAGATCACGCACTTCGACCGCGAGCGCATCCCCGAACGCGTCGTCCACGCGCGCGGCGCGGGCGCGCACGGCTACTTCGAGGCCTACGGCACGATTGGCGACGAACCCGCCTCCAAGTACACGCGCGCCAAACTGTTTCAGGAGAAGGGCAAGCGCACGCCCGTCTTCGTGCGCTTCTCGACCGTCATTCATGGCGGCCATTCGCCCGAAAATTTGCGCGACCCGCGCGGTTTCGCCGTGAAGTTCTACACTGAAGACGGGAACTGGGATTTGGTCGGCAACAATCTCAAAGTGTTCTTCATCCGCGACCCGCTCAAATTTCCCGACGTGGTTCACGCCTTCAAGCCCGACCCCGTGACGAACCGCCAAGACCCGAATCGCATCTTCGACTTCATCAGCCTGACGCCCGAATCCATGCACATGATCTCGTGGCTGTTCAGCCCGCGCGGCATCCCCGCAAACTACCGCGAGCAGGAAGGCGCGGGCGTCAACACCTACAAGATGGTGAACGCGGAAGGCTCCGCCGTGCTCGTCAAGTATCACTGGATTCCCAAGCAGGGCGTGCGCTCGCTGACGCAAGCCGAGGCCGACCGGATCACGAACTTCAATCACGCCACTCAAGACCTGTTCGACGCCATCGAGCGCGGCGACTTCCCCGAGTGGGAACTACGCGTGCAGATAATGGCCGACGACTATCACGAAGAACTCGACTTCGACCCGCTCGACGATACGAAAATCTGGCCGGAGGAGCAGTTTCCGATGCTGCCCGCCGGGCGCATGGTGCTCGACCGCAACCCGGCGAACTACTTCGCCGAAGTGGAGCAGGCGGCCTTCGGCACGGGCGTGCTCGTTGACGGCCTCGACTTCTCCGACGACAAGATGCTGCAAGGCCGCACCTTCTCTTACTCCGACACGCAGCGTTACCGCGTCGGCACGAACTACCTGCAACTGCCGATCAATCGCCCGCAGAAGCACGTCGCCACGAACCAGCGCGACGGGCAGATGGCCTATCACGTTGACGGCGTCGAAGCGGGCGAGAACCCGCACGTCAACTACGAGCCGAGCAGCCGCGGCGGGCTGCGGGAAGCTCCGCGCGCCGGGCGCGAGCACACGCCCTACGTCGAAGGCGCGGTCGTCAGGCAGAAACTCAGCCGGACGAACGACTTCAAACAGGCGGGCGAGCGTTACCGCACGATGGAAGATTGGGAACGCGACGATCTCGTCCAGAACCTCTCGGACGCGCTCAAGCAGTGCAACCCGGACATACAGGAACGCATGATCGCGCTCCTCTCGAAATGCGATGAGGATTACGGGCAGCGCGTCGCCGGAGGCATCGGACGCCCCGTCGAGCCTCAGGCCACGGAGGCTACTGCGGCTGATTAACGATCTCCGCCACAACAGCGGGAAACGGGGACTCTGCAAGTTAAGAGTCCCCGTTTCTATTTTCAACTTCCAACGATACCTAAGGCGACAGCCATTTTTCCCCGCCCGCCCTTCGGCGGCCAACGCCGGACGACATCCTGCGCGCCGCCTTTCGCAAATTAAAGTCGCGCCCGTTGCCGAAACGCGCGCGGAGATAGTGCGGCAAT
>DASPJG010000615.1:0-8495 GCA_035628755.1 Pyrinomonadaceae bacterium | reverse complement strand
CTGCGCGTTCAAGAGGCCGTCGCGCATCGGGCGGCGCGCTTCAACGTTGAGGAAGCTGGCGAAGAAATTCGAGTCGTTGCCGTAGACGTAAAGGTTCTTGCAGTTGCGCTCGTAGACCATGTTCTTGTGCTTGAGCACGTTTTCCGCCATCTCGGAACTGGGGACGGCGACGAAGGCGTTCAACTGCGTGCGCGTATCTTTCTGCGACGAGCCGTCGGCCATCACGATGCGGCTCGTGCCGATGTCGAGGCCGACCGCGCCGGTCTTGATGTTGGTCGCTTCCTGCTTCTGTGATTCAATCTTATTCCCGTTGGCTTGGTTCCGGTCTTCCATTTTCGTTTCTCCTTTTGGTGATCGGGGCGCGCGCTCGGCGTGTCCCTTATGGTTTCCGCCGCGAGCGAGTCGCGGGCGGTCGGGCGCAGATTCAAGGCAGCGTGTGTTTGGGTTTGGCGACCCGTGGGTCGCTTAAGTTTGCCGCGCGTTCGGGCGCGACGCGGGAGTGTGCGTCGGGTCGTTTGTCTGCCGACCCGTTTCGGCCTCGGCGGGGTGCGAGGTGCGAAGCCTCAAGGTCAGGTTCATCTCCTCTTGATAGCGTTCGCGCATGCGGCGGCGCATCTCTTCGGGCGTGACGTTCGATTCTTCGGCGCGGCGGCGAAATTCCTCTTCGGCGATCTTGACGCCCGCCCACACATCGCCGCCGAGTTTCTCCATGATCTCCTCGTCGTAGGTGAAGCCGAACTCGCTGACACTGGCGGGCGCAACCTTGTACTTGTCCGACAGGCCGAAGGCTTCAAAGGGGAAGTTGCGCGCCCAGTCGTGGTGGTAGCAGATCAGCATGTTCGAGGGGTTGACGGAGACGAGACCGTGAGTGACGCAGCCGGCGTCGCTGATGTTGTAGCGGCTGCGCAAAACCTGTGTGAGCAGCCGCCCCGCGACGAGTTGGGCTTCGGTCAATTGTTCGTCGAGCGAATCGGACTTGCTGTTCGTCTCGAAGCAGACGCCGAGAAAACTTTCGTTGAGGCCGACGTAGACGCCCGCGTCGTCCGACCAGACGGAGTTGCCCGCGTGATGCGCCGCGTCGGAGTCACGCACCACGCGGTAAATCTGCCCGAAACGATCAATCAGGTAGTTGTAAGATTTGTTTCGCCTGACATATTCGAGCAGGCCGCGCGTGCGCACCTCGATTGACGCGTTGTTGTCGGAGGTGAAGGGCAGCATGTCGCTCTCGGAAGTGTGATAGACGATGCCGACCGGGTCGCGCTTGACGTTCTGCTCGGCAGCACTCGTCTTGACCAACGTTCCCTGAGCGCGCGGCAGGACGACGTAGCCCCGCGTGTGATTCGTCGTCTCGTAGTCCGTCAGGATGCGCGCGCCGTTGCTGTAGCGTTCGTAGTTCGCCTGTTGCTCCACGAGCCAGACTTTCTCCGGGTGATAATCGGGCAGGTGCTTGACGCCCGGCGCAGCGACGGCGGCGTTCCGGCTGTCCGCAGGAGGTTTGGCAAAACGGCGTTCGGTCTGGCTGCGCGAGGCGAGGTAAGAGTTCATGCGGCGGGCAGTCCAGACGGCGGTGTAGGCGAAGCCCAGCAGCGCGACGACGCACGCCGTGCCAGCCGCGCCGTACAACAGGCGGCGCATCTCGTAACAGCGGAACAGCAGCCGGGTGGTAAAACTGGCCTTGCTGCGTTGCAACAAGCTCCGACGCTCGTTCGATGCTGACGGCAGCAGGCCCTGCAACTCGCGGCAGATGTGGCGATGCAGCCAGAGGTCTAAGAGGCGGTCGTAAAAACCCGCGCGTTTGACCCGGTCGTAGAGGCCGAGCCGTTTGATTAACGAATTAGTTTCGAAGACGCGGTCGAGTTTCTCCTTGCAGGCGATCTGGTGCGCCAGCGTGTTGTTGAGAAAACGCAGCCGCTGTTCAGGGCGGTCGAAGAAGTGCGCGTATCGTTCGACCGTCTTCGAGTAGAAGAGCGTCGCTTCGGCGGTCGTCAACTGGCTGACCGATGGAGTTTGGGGCTTGGTTGCGATCATCTTCGTGTGTTGACCGTTGCAGCCTCGTCGCGGAAAATCGCTACTCTCGAACGTCGGTCGTGATGAAACTGGACACGACGCCCTTGTCACGCAATTGCTT
This sequence comes from Pyrinomonadaceae bacterium, assembly GCA_035628755.1. Classification (GTDB taxonomy): domain Bacteria; phylum Acidobacteriota; class Blastocatellia; order Pyrinomonadales; family Pyrinomonadaceae; genus JAIVJZ01. The sequence continues at coordinate 6,367 of DASPJG010000615.1, read as the reverse complement.
GCCGTAACGCTCCGCCTCGTCGCGGCTGACGAAGCGACCGCTCTGCACGCGATACCAAGTGCCGCGCTTCGGAATTTCCACCTCTACGCTGCGCGCATCGAACCCCGCCGATCTCAAAGTTGCGACCCGCGCATCGGCCTCAGACGCCGCGTTGTACGAGCCGACCTGAATCGTGACCTTTCCTTCCTTCGCCCCGCCCGCGCCGTTAGAAGAAGACGCCGGAATCGCCGGTTTCTCTTCGACCGCAGCCTTCGCGCCGACCGACTCGACGCTCGGCGCGGCGACCGGAGGCATCGCCTCTTTCGCCTCGGTCGAGATGAAAGCGACCCCGGGCTGGTTCGACGGTTGCCCGATCTGACTGTTGACGGGAGATTGGGCGGTCGAGGTCGGGACGTTGGCGCGAGTGGTCGATTGATTGGTGGCGCGATTGTTAGCAGCGGCTACCGGTCTCGCCGCGTCACCAGCCTGTTCGGCGGGCTTGATGAGCCAGTTGCAGAAAACGATGAAGGAGATGAAGCTGAGTCCCGCCAGCAGCAGCCAGACGGGCGAAACTCGCATCAGGCGCACGCCCATGCCGTAAGCGTCCGAAGGCGGGCGGCTGACTTTGCCCGCGCCGCTAAGTTTGAACGGCTCTGCCGAGGCATCGGCGGCGGGTTGCACGACATCCGCCGGTTCAATCACATGCGATTCGACATCCTGCGGCGTCAATTCCTGAGAGACTTCCTGTGGCGCGGCCTGCTCCGTCTCATCCGCCGACTCTGACAGCAAATCCGCAGACGACGTGGATAAGTCATCCACCTCGACCGGCGTTGCCTCTCCTTGTAGGGAGGCGTCAGACATGCTCTCGTGCGGCGTCTCCGGCATGGACACGGCCTCCGCTTCCGCCGCCGAAACATCGTCCACGGCGTGAACTTCGCGCACGCCGCTTTCAATCGTCGCCTCGTCGCGACTGGCCTTCGGCAGAAGGGCTTGAATCTCGCCGTCCACGAAAACGGCATCGAAGGTGGTCGCGCAACGGACGCACGCGATGCGCGTCCTCGCGCCCGCAGGCACGATATCAACCTGTCCTTTCAACTCGCACTTGGGGCAAACAATTCTCATAGACTCACTCTCGTTTCGGCCATCTCTATTTCAAAGGCGTGCGCTCGCATCCTCGCTCCGGCTTTTCAACTTCCCAAAATCAGTCGGCTCTCGAAATCAAGGGAAACTCGTCAGCTGTCATTGATATTTGCGATAGACCTGCAAGCAGTTTCTGGATACGCGACGATGGCAGTCGCTAAATAGGCGGGCGGTTGACAAACTCGCGGAACGGCCTGAATCCGCGCAAAATGATATTAAAACATCAACAATGTTAAAGCAAGTAAAAACTATGAAAGCCCCATCTCGCCACGTTATGAGCTAACTGTTGATGTTCATAGGTTTAATCCGCACTACGGGCAGGATTGGAGAGAGGCGGGCGTGTTTAAAGATAAAAATTTCGGGGTTAGTGAGGCAAAATCCGGTCAAGTTGCCGACTAGTCAAGCCTTTTTGACCGGGCAATGTGACCGATTTGACTGGCTTACGGTTGCAGTGGAGGCAAAATTTCAAGAAAGCGGGGATTTTGCGCGGGTGTTATCAGTTGGCATAAAGTTTGTACGCAGAGTTGCTGCCTTCCAGTTGGTGGGACAGGCGAAAACGTTAAAATCCACTTCATACGGTACCCCGATCTCCTGTCATCATGATCGCTGCGAACAATCGGAATCTATCTACACCTCTCAAGTGGCTGGGCATCGCTTTGGGCGGGGGTGCGCTAATCGTTTCAGTATCCCGACTCTCCGTCGGGCAGATTGACGTCCCTTTTTTGCTGCTGGCTCTCGTCACGATCAACATCGGGACGCGCATCACCATCAAAATCCCACACGTCCGCGGGCAGGTGTCGCTGTCCGACACCTTCGTGTTTCTGGCGATGCTGCTGTTTGCCGGTGAAGGATCGGTGATTCTGGCCGCGATGGCAGCACTTTGCGCCTCTCTACGCTTCAGCCGGGAACGCTCCACACTCCTCTTCAACTCCGCCATCGCCGCTGCTACTACCTTTCTCATCCTCTCGCTCCTGCGTTACAAATTCGGCGTCGTCCCCTCGCTCTCTCAAGGCCACCACTCTTCTGCGCTCATCCTTGCCGTCGCGTTGATCGCGCTCGTGCAATCCTTCATCCATTCCGGCATCGTCGCCTTGAGTGAGGACGAAGCGACGACATCTCCGGTCTGGCGACGCTGGGGCAAAAATTTTCTCTGGACGGGGCTGACTTATTTCACAGTGGCGGCTTCCGCCGGGGTCATCGCCAAACTCGTCGGCGTCGCGGGTTTCCTCCCCTCAATCGCGGCCACGACGTTGCTCGCCATCGGGCATTTCGTCTACGGCATGTACCTGAAGGACATCTACGCGTCGGTGGCGCAGGCGCGACAGATGGAGCAGCAGGTGGCGACGTTGCAAGAGAGCGAAGAACTCTTCCGCAGCGCGTTCGACTTCGCGGCCATCGGCATGGCGCTCGTCTCTGCGAGGGGACGTTGGCTGCAAGTGAATCGCTCGTTGTGCGACATCCTCGGCTACACGGAAGAAGAACTGCTCTCGACCAACTTTCAGAAAGTCACGCACCCGGACGATCTCGGCACGGCTCTCAGCCAGATCAAACAGTTGCTCAAAGGCAAGATTCCGTCTTACCAGATGGAAAAGCGTTACCTGCACAAAGAGGGTCATGCTGTCTGGGTGCTGTGGAGCGTCTCGCGGGTGCGAGAGACGCACACGGGGCAGGTTCATCTCATCTTCCAGATTCAAGACATCACGGATCGCAAACGCGCCGAGGAACGCCTCCTCCACGACGCTTTCCACGACGCGCTGACGGGACTGCCGAACCGTACCCTCTTCGTTGACCACCTCAATCTGGCTATCGCGCGCATGCAGCGCAACCCCGAACAAATCTTCGCCGTGCTGTTTTTAGACCTCGACCGCTTCAAGATCATCAACGACAGTCTCGGCCACATGATCGGGGATCAACTGCTCGTCGGCATCGCGCGCCGGTTGGAAACCTGCCTGCGACCGGGCGACACGGTGGCGCGCGTGGGCGGCGACGAGTTCACCATCCTGCTCGAAGACATGCAGGAAGAGACCGAAGCCATCTCTATCGCAGAGCGCATCCAGAAAGAGATTTCCGTGCCGTTCAACCTGAGCGGGCGCGAGGTGTTTACCACCGTCAGCATCGGCATCGCGCCGAGTTCGCTCGAATACGTGCAGTCGGACGACATCCTGCGCGACGCGGACACGGCCATGTACCGTGCGAAAACGCTCGGCAAAGCGCGCCACGAGGTGTTCGACAAGGCGATGCACGCCGTGGCGATGAACCTCTTGCAGATGGAGACGGACTTGCGCCGCGCGCTCGAACGTCAAGAGTTCTTCATCCAGTACCAGCCCATCGTCGCGCTCGACAATTTCAACCTGCGCGGCTTCGAGGCGCTCGTGCGCTGGCAGCACCCGGAGCGCGGTTTGATCTCGCCGATGGACTTCATCCCCGTGGCGGAGGACACGGGGCAAATTCTCCCTATCGGCCAGTGGGCGTTGCATGAGGCGTGTCGCCAGATGCGACGCTGGCAGAGGCGTTTCCCGTCCGATCCTCCGCTCTTCATCAGCGTGAATCTTTCCAGCCGCCAGTTTACGCAGCCCAACCTGATCGAGCAGGTCAAGGAAATACTGGACGACACCAAACTCGACCCGCGCAGCCTTAAACTGGAGATCACCGAATCGGTCGTCATGGAGAACATCGACACGGCGACCGAGATGCTCAAGCAACTGCGCGCGCTCGGCGTTCAACTCAGCATTGACGATTTCGGCACGGGCTATTCCAGTTTGAGTTATCTCCACCGTTTCCCGATTGACACGCTGAAGGTTGATCGCTCGTTCGTCATGCGGATGGTGGACAACAACGAGAACATAGAGATCGTCCGCACGATCCTGATGCTGGCGCAGAATCTGGGGATGGATGTGGTGGCCGAAGGCGTCGAGACGAAAGAGCAGCTCGCGCTCCTGCGCAAACTCGGCTGCGAAAACGGGCAGGGATACTTCTTCTCGCGCCCCGTCAGCGTCGGCGGCGCGGAGAAGATCATCGGCGACACATACTCGCAAGCGGAGAATTCGCCCGACGTTCAGCACAATGTCCGGCCAATCCGACCCGCGATGGTGGCTTAGGTAGAAAATTTTTGAGGTGAAGAATTATGGGAGCAGACCGCAGGCAATCGGAACGTGTTTACGTGCAGCTTAACGCGCGTTGGGAAGGCGTGTGGGCGCGGTGTGAAGGCCACATAGTTGATCTCAGTGCGACGGGATGTTTTGTGCTGACGGCTGATCGCGTCAAGCCGAAGGAATTGATCCGCGTGGAGATCGAACTGCCCACGGAGGGCTGGTTGTATCTCTGGGGCGAGGTGGTCTACCGGATCGAGGAGATGGGATTCGCGCTGCGCTTCACGGGCGTCAGCGACATGGAACAGGCCATGCTCGATCTCCTGCTGGAATTCATGCGCGAAGAGACAAGCAATACCGACGCACCGGCCATAGCCATGAAATGATTTAGGAATAATCGCGACAGGGCATAGATTCAGACAAGCCCGGCCAGCGGCAAAAGAGAGTTTTGCGACTCTCGGACGCGCAGGCCGGGCTTTTTCGCGCCCGCTTTACACGGCGAAAAGCGCGTGCGGCTTCCTGATTTCAGCTTTTCTCTGTACAAATTAAAGGCATTAATATAGTTGACGCACCTGTAAGGTTGTCATTTGTGGAATAGCGACTTAGGCACTCGTATCGTCGTGCGCAAGGGATGAGGACAGTTCGCGGTAGGCGTCGGCCTGGGCTAACAGGTCTTTGGCCTTCTGTTCGACTGCCTGGACTGCGTCAGCACCGGCGACCCAGCGCAGCGGAGGCTCGTCCTGACTCGCAAGTTGGATGAGCACTTTGGCGAGCTTGGCAGGGTCACCGCCTTGCAAGCCGTTCATGCCCTTCCAGGCGGTGACGGTCTGCCTGGTTTTCTCGGCGTAGTCGTCTATTGAGGGCTCGGGGTATTTCGTTGACTCCTCCGTTAGCAGTTCGGTGCGGAAGAAGCCCGGCTCTACAAGCATCGTGCGGATGCCGAACGGCGCGACCTCGGGGGTCAGCGACTCCATCCAGCCCTCGATGCCGAACTTCGACGCGCAGTAAGCGGAAACGAACTCTTGCCCGACAATCCCGGCTATCGAGGAGATCGTCACGACGAGACCGGATCGTTGCTGGCGCATGACAGGCAGCACGGCGCGGGTCACGTTCAAGGGGCCGAACAGGTTGGTCTCGATCTGTGCCCGGAAGTCCTCGGGGGTGATCTCCTCGAAGAACCCGGCGTAGAAGTTACCGGCATTGTTGACCAGCACGTCTATGCGGCCAAACCGATCAACAGCAGCCTTAACTGCTGCCTCAGCGTCGGCAGGGTTCGTAATATCCAGCTTCACAGCCAACAAGTCGGCGGATTCTCCGACGGCCTGAGTCACCTTGTCGGTATTGCGTCCAGTAGCGACAACCTTGTAGCCAGCAGCCAGCGCAGCCTTGGCGATGTCAATGCCCATGCCGCGACCGGCGCCTGTAATAAACCAAACTTTGCTCATATTTGTACCCCTTGTAATCTTAACTGATTCCGCAGTAACTATTATTCAAGATCATTCTAAACTTTCAGATTTCACCTCAACAAGCTCTACCTGCAAATCCCAAATGTAAAGTTCAATATGTAATTCCACAAAAATGGTCTCTTGTAGAATAATTATTTTTTCACAACAACAGTTACCCGTCTGTTTTACCTTTCAGGTAGTAACGATATTGTAGGTGCGTCAACTATATTAATGCCAAATTAAATTAGGACATCAGCCATTCCTAACGGGAAAACTCCATTTCCAACCGGAAAATTCCACTTCCGGCGAGAAAATTCCACTTCCGATGAGAAAACTCCACTTCCGCGTGTTCCAAAGCCATTTCCATACGTTCCAACGCCACTTCCACGCGCTCTAACTCCATTTCCAACGAGAAAACTCGACTTCCACGCGTTCCGACTCCGTTTCCGTGTATTCCAGCTTCACTCCCATGTGTTCCGACCCCATTTCCGTCTGTTCCCGTGTCATCCCGTTTGTTCCAACGCCGCCCCGCGCCGTTCGAGTGCCGCCCCGCGCCGTTCCGGCGGGAGGTTTCGCCCTTCCGCGCACGCCCCTCCACGCGCCGTTCGCGCCCACGAATTTTTGACAGCGTTCTCATTTGAAATTAGAACAACGTGCGGCGCGCGGCGTTGACGCCCGTCGCAAATCGTTATATCTCTAGCGTGAGAGAGAAGA
>DASPJG010000614.1:0-5151 GCA_035628755.1 Pyrinomonadaceae bacterium | reverse complement strand
ACGGATTTCCTTGATTACTGAATCCGGTTTGATGAACCTTACCCCCAGATAAACCAACCATCATTCCCGATTCATATTTTAAGGAGACTTCATGCTGTCCCTCAAAGCACAAATACCGCCCGCAAGCCACCCCTCGCCGGCAGGTTATGCGCAAGCCAGCGCGCTCACCGACGAGCACCGCGCGGAAGCACTCGACTTTTTAGCCGCGCGCCCGGTTCACACCGTCTTCATGGCCGGTCTCATCCGCGATAATGGTCTGGTCAGCCCGCTGAATCGCGGCAGTTTCTACGGCTACAGGGATGAGGCCGGACAACTTGCGGGCGTCGCCCTCATCGGCCACATCACCGCCATTGAAACCACTTCGGACACCGCCCTCGAAGCCTTCGCGCATCTCGCGCAGGAATACGGGCGAGCTCATGCCATCCTCGGCGAGAGCGAGATGGTCAGGCAGTTTTGGAACTACTACGCGCAGGCCGGGCAGCCGTTGCGGCTGGTCTGCCGCGAAATGCTCTTCGAGCAGAGTTGGCCGGTCGAGATGCGCGAGCCTGTCAACCTGCGCCGCGCCACGCTCGACGACCTCGAACAGGTCATGCCCGTGCACGCCCAGATGGCTTTCGAAGAGAGCGGCGTCAATCCGTTGGAGAGAGACCCGGAGGGTTTTCGCAGCCGCACGGCGCGGCGCATCGAGCAAGGACGAGTGTGGGTGTTAATGATCGAAGGTTGTTTGGTCTTCAAGGCCGACGTTATCTCCGAGACACCCGGCGCTACTTACATCGAGGGCGTTTACGTCAGTCCTCAGGAGCGAGGCAAAGGTCACGGCCTGCGCTGCATGTCGCAACTGAGCCGCACCCTCTTGCAGGGCACGCGCGCCGTCTGCCTGCTTGTCAATGAACGAAACCGGGACGCGCACGACCTCTACCGCAAGGCCGGTTACAAGATGCGCGGCCACTACGACACGATCTTCCTCTCGTAGTTCATCCAGAGATTCCGGCTCAGCGTTTGCGCACAGGGCTTTAACCGATTCCGGCAGTTCACTTCCCGCCTCGCATCTCCCGTTTCGATAACTTTACGATCGGCAACCGTCGCTCATTCAGAGCATGCCTTTGGTGTGTCGCTACACTGTGGCGGCGGCGGTTGCCATCATCACCATCTCGCAACTCACCGTCGCGCACCCCGGCTAGCGTCTGCTGTTGCGCTCGCTCGTAACGGTCGTCACCGGGTCTCAAGCCAGCATCAAGATTCCCAGCCTCAAAGGTGAATCACCGTCGGACTGAATAGTACGAATTCGATCCGCTTACCTGCGCCTCCCGGCCTTCCCCGCCAGTTCTGTCCCGCCGCACGTCACGACCGCCTTAATTCCCCAAATTCAAGGCCGAACTATGCTCGAATCGGGCTAGTTGAAGCGAACCTTAGACGTTTTGAGCACATCTTATTGGCCGTCGCATTTGTCCGGCCATACTTTTGCGCGCCCATTATTTCCTGTAAAATGTGCTGCATCAGGCCACGTCTAAGGGGCTTCGATAATTTCCAAATCGGCGTTCACCTCAAGATTGGGACGCTCTCAGAATAACGACACATGAAATACCCTCGCCACGCAAGAATCTCGAAGACTGTTCAACGCTCCTTGCGCTTTTTCATCGTCTTGTTGGTCGTCAGCGGGTCGCTGTTTGTCGCGCTGGCAGTGAGCCGTGCGGTCGAAGTCGGCGTCGTCGGAGTGCGCGCGTTGGCGTCGAACGACGCGCCCGCCCGCCCGTCAACGGCCTCCGGCCAGCAGGATGTCGAGACGCGAAAAATTGAAAAAGTTTTCAGAAAATACGACACCCTCAAACTCGACCCCGGGCAGGTTGCCGCCGAGGTGCGAAACGGCGGAAAGCTGTCGCTCGTCGTCGCCGACGAGACGCTTGAGCTTGAACTGGAGCCGAACGACATGCGGGCGGCGAATTATCGCGCCGAGGAGGCGCGCGACGGCGGAGAGGTGAACGGTCTGGACTCCGGGACGCTCACCCGCGCACAGGCGTTGAGAGCGGTGGCCGACTCGGATCAGGTGAGCGCGGCGGAGTACAACCGCGCCTTCGTGGCGATGCAGTACTACGGCTACTTGAGACGCGCGCCCGAAGCGGACGGTTATCACGCGTGGCTGCGAGTCATCAACGAAGACCCGCAGAACGTGCGCGTGATGGTCAACGGCTTTATGAACTCGGTCGAATATCGTCTGAGGTTCGGCCAGCCCTGACCGGCTGAATGTCGAATTATCTTCCGGGGCTGAACGCCGCCTGTCCCGCGCTCGCCTGCGCTTTTCTGGCAGCCTGCGTCTTGCCTGTGAGTCGCTTGATGAGTTCCACCTCTTCGGTGCTGTACGGCGTTCCGTCCGTGCGAAAGACCTCGTGGAACCAGATCACGGGTTCGCGGTCAATGTAGGGACGCCGCCAAGAATCCCAAGGCAGGTGCGTCTGCGATTTGCCCTGAACCAGCCCCCAGTTGATCGCCGCGACTTTGTAGCGTTTGGCGATGGGCAGGCTGCCCTGAAACGTGCTGCCGTTGCCGCGCGCCATGTATTCGGTGCAGAGAATCGGACGGTTGTAGCGTTGAAGCTGTTTGATGCGCCGCTCGAAACTTTCCGGGTCGTCGTAGTTGTGGAACGTGATGATGTCGGAGAGGTAGAGTTGCGTGATCTCCATCGCCGTCAACTCGCGCGGGTTCGACCAGTCGCCGCCCTTCCACACGCCGGAGGTGAGGGGCTGCGTCGCGCCCGCCTCGCGCGCCCACTGGAACGCTTGCGGCAGGAGGCCGAGGACGAGTTCGACCTTGTTCTTCGGCTCAAGGCTGATGTAGGCCGGATCGTTCATGTTGTCCGGCTCGTTCCAGATGTCCCACGCGAGAATACGCTTGTCGTTTTTGAACGCGCCGACGATTCCTTTAACGTAGGCTTCGAGACGCGGATACTCCGCCGGGTCTTCGAGCGCGACTTTGCCGGGCGACTGCATCCAGCCGGAATTGTGCACGCCCGGGCGCGGGTCGCGCTGTTTGCCCGCCACGGGAAACGGGTCCCAGCATGAATCGAACAAAACGAACATCGGACGAATCTTGTGCTTGGCGGCGATCTCTAGAAACGTATTGATGCGCCGCTTGAAACCCTCAGGGTCTTGCCGGTAGGCGAGGTCGTGAAGGTAGACGCGCATCGTGTTCATGCCGATGTTTGCAGCCCAGCCGAGTTCGAGATCGATCCGCTTGGAGTCGAAAGTCTCCGCCTGCCACATCTCCAATTCGTTGATCGCCGTCGCCGGGTTGTAATTGCTGCCGACGAGGAACGGCTGCTGCCTGTACCATTCGTTGGCCGCCTCCTCCGTCCACCTGCCCGAGGTAGCGGCAAGGGCGGCGTGACATAACAGCAGGACGACGATGAGTGAGCGCGCGGCTTTGTTTATGACGTACATGTTTTTTCGGGTCTCCGGGTTGAGTTCGTGCGGGCGGGTTAAGCCCAATCGCCTTCATATCGCAGGCTTGTTTGAAAGTAGTGTTGCGTAAAATATTCTAGCCTCAATCGGTAATGGCGCATAGTGATAAGGCGTCTAAATCGTGTACGGGGGCGGAGCGGCTGCCGTAACATGGAAGGGCGGCTGTCGGGCGAAGTTCGATTACTGCGCGAGACAGACGCCGGAGGGATGCCGCCGGTTGTCGAAGGTGTGTTGCGAAAGAAACCCGTAATGTCGAAAGCCTCAAAAACTTTAGCCAGCATCCTGCTGTTGGCCGTCATGCTGACCAGCCCTGTTTCGTCTGCGTCCCATTCTCAGGAGAGGGTGACGCCGGAGCAGTTTACGCAGGACTTCGATTATCTGTGGACGCAGTTGAGAGACAACTATGCCTACTTCGACAAGAAACAGACAGACTGGAATCGCGTGGGAGAAGTCTACCGCCCGCGAGCCGCCGGGGTCAGGAACAAGACGGAGTTCGTCACCCTGCTGGAAAGTGTGCTGGAAGAACTTTACGATCCTCACACGCACCTCAAGACCAACACGAATCGTTCGCCCCGCCTGATTCCCACCGGGCTGGATGTCTGGGCTGAATGGAAAAACGGTCGAGCCGTCATCACGCAATTGCGTAAAGGCTTCAGCGCGGAGCAAGCCGGTTTGAAAGTGGGAATGCAGATCGTGTCCATCAACGGCGTGCCCGTGGAGACAGCCGCCCGCAACAGGCTCGGAGCATCTCTGAGGGCCATAGACGAACCCGCCCGCGGCTGGGCATTGAGGGCATTGCTCGCCGGAACCCGCGATGCGAAGCGCGTTGTCGAAGCTAGGGACGCGCGGGGCATCCTGACCACGTTCAAACTCGATCTGCCCGGTCATCAGACCGTCGACAACTATCAGGACGATAAAAAAGTCGAGTGGAGGATTCTCGCAAACGAACTCGGCTACATAAAAATCAACGACCTCGGATCGGATGACACGGTTGCGGAGTTTGAGGCCGCGCTCGAACAAGTCAAAACAACTCGCGGCTTGATCATCGATCTCCGCGCGACCCAGAGCGGCGGCAACACGTCCGTGGCGGAGCCGATCATGGGGCGGTTAATCGAACGACGGATGCCCTACCAGAGAGGAGTTCCCGTGCATGGAGACCGCTGGACGAGAGAAGTCGCGCCCCGGGGCGGCTGGACTTATAAAGCTCCTGTCGTGGTTTTGGTCGGGCGATGGACGGCGAGCATGGGCGAAGGCATCGCCATCGGTCTGGACGCGATGAGACGGGCGACGATTGTGGGGACGCGAATGGCGGGGCTTAACGGCGCGGTGTTCGATCTGGAATTGCCCAACACGAGGATCAGGCTCAACTACGCCGCCGAAAAGTTATTCCACCTGAACGGGACTCCGAGAGAAGAGTTCGCGCCGCCCGTGGCCGTCAAGCTCCCGGGCACAAGCTCCGGCGATGCCATTCTTGAAGAGGGCATCAGGACGTTGCGCGGTTTGCTTAAACGGCAACCGAAAAAGTCTCAAGCCCTATTAAAGTAACCGGAACGCTTCCATCACCGCTTGCCTCTCCCCGGCATCCGCACCACGGAAAGCGTCGAGCACAAGTCGCAACTCGGCTTCAACCAGACCGTACATGGCGGCGACGTATGCGTCTATTTCGCAGCGCAGTTTCGCACGCTGGCGCGGGTCT
>DASPJG010000613.1:0-2996 GCA_035628755.1 Pyrinomonadaceae bacterium | reverse complement strand
CTTCGTCGCCTGGCACGCGGGCGAAAAGCGCGCGGCGGGTTCGGGCAACCCGTTCACCGGATCGCTCGACGACGTGAGCGCGAATTAAACTCTAGTCGAACCCAGCCGCACTGCATTACAATCTCACGGCGGGCCTGCTCGCCTCTCCCCGGCGCAGGCGGCACGCCTTCTCGCGGCCGACCCGACCGACCGCACCGTGCCCTGCTGCAGCGAAATCATCAGCCGAAAGCCGCAAACGAAAATGGGAAACGGGAACGACGGCGGACGCGTGGCCTGCGCGCTCGATTGCAACTGGGGCTACTCGGAAGACACCCCGCGCAACGGCAAGATCACGAGTCTCAGTCTGAAAAGCTGCTTCGTGCAGACTAAGGCGCTCGTCACCGAGGGGCAGCAGCTCTTCGTCCGCTGCTGGCTGCCCGAACGCCGCTGGCTCGCGCTGAACGGCACGGTCAAGAGCAGCCTCGAACGCGTCGGCTTCAGCTACAGCTTCGCCGAGCTGTCGGAGGAGCAGGTCGCGACGCTCAAGTCTCTGATGGGGCACATCCGCGCCAAGGCCGAGGGGGCCGCGCAGGCTCGGCAAAACGCGGACGAGCAGCCGCCGTCTGACGACTGACTAAGGCCGGGTCGGGCCGGACGTGTGAGTGACGAAGGCGGGTCGCGCCGGACGAAGTTGGGTGGCGGCGCAAAAGAAGCTACGGCCGACCGTTTCCGTGACGGTCGGCCGTAACTTTTGCAGGCTTCGAGTTAGGGGAAAGGAGAATAAACCCTCAACCCCCAGCCTGCGAAGCTCGTCGAAAAATTGAGCGAGGCGTGAGTTATGGAGCGCCGCGCGGGCGCACCCCGGTCGTGCGCGGCGCGACTCTCTCGCGCGAGAGTCGCGCCGCGCGTTTACGTGCGGGCGAGTAGCGCGCGCCGCGTCCGTTGCGTGTTGACGCTCGGACGGACGGCGCGCGGACGGCGGCGGCGGGCTACTTCATCTCCGAGAGCGCGGCGATGTAGCAGCCGTGCGCGGTGGCGGTGAGCGGGTCTTTCGCCATGCGAACGTCGGAGACGGGGAAGGGCAGGTCGCCGCCGGCAGCGAGCACCTGCTCGAATTTCTGTTTGAAGCCGGTCGGGCGCGCCGTCCCGCCCGCGAGCACGATGGGCATCGGGCGGTCGATCTTCGGGAGCGCGCTGGAGGTGGCGAACTCCCGGCGCAGCCGCTCGATGACCGTCTGGATCACGTCCTCGTAGTAGATGTGGAGCGCGCGCTCCAAGTCGCCCTTCGGCGTGCGCGAGAGATCGAGTCCCTCTTCCTTCTCAATGCGCACCTTCGTCGTGTTCGGCTCGCCCATCACCTCGGCCACGTTGCGGTCGATGTAGTCGCCGCCCTTCGGCACGCTGAACGTGATCATCGGCATCGACATGAACGACGCCGAGACGTTGCACATCCCGCCGCCGCACGAGATGCCGATGCCCGTGAAGTTCTCCTCCTGCAACTCCGAGAAGACGACGGCCTGGCCCTCGTTCAGGGACTTCGCCGTGTAGCCGAGCGACTGGAGGAACGAGCGCAGCACCGCCTCGTGATAAACCAACTTGCCGTTGACGCCCTCGCCCTTGCCCGGCACGCTGAAGAACAAAGTCTCCCCTCTGCGCGCGCGCGGGACGAGCCGCTGGATGATGAGCTGCATGATGTGCTGGCTCTGATCCTCGTGCGGGTTGAGGAGGCCGTCCCTCATCGGGCGGCGCGCGTCGGTGTTCAGGAAGCTGGCGAAGAAGTCGGAGTCGTTGCCGTAGACGTAGATGCTCTTGCAGTTGCGCTCGTAGACCATCTGCTTGTGCTTGAGCACGTTCTCGGCCATCTCGGAGCAGGGGACGGAGACGAAGGCGTTGAGTTCCGTGCGCGCCTCGCGCGGGTTGTCACTCGTGGCGACGACGATGCGGCTCGTGCCGATGTCGAGGCCGAACGCGCCGGTCTTCGCGGCGTTGCCGTTGTTGTTGCCGTTGCCGTTCTGCTCAAGCTTCTGGTTCGCGTTGTGCGCGGCGGCCTGCGCCACGTTCTGTTTCTCTTCGGACATTTCGATCTCTCCTTTTTTGGCTGTGGCCGCTTGAGTGGCGGCTGTGGTTAGTGGTGTGTGGCCGTCGGGCGTTTTTCGTGTGGCCGTTCGGCCGGCGGGACGCGCCGAGTTCGGAAGGCTCGGCGCGTGTCGGGTGTGTCGGGTGGGTGCTTCCCCCTTGATCGCTAGTCGGCGCTCGTTCGGGGTGTTGACTCCGAGGCGGGCCGAGACTCGTCGCGGCTCAAGTCGCCCTCGCGGGGCTGCTCGCCGCGAAACCTGAGCGAGAGGTTCATCTGCTCGCGGAAGCGCGCGCGCATCAACTCGCGCAACTCTTCGGGCGTCTTGCCTTCTCGGCCGGCGCGCGCGTTGAACTCGTCCTCGGCCGCGACGACGCCAGACCAGAGCGCGCCGCCGAGTTTGGCGATGATCTCGTCGTCGTAGGTGAAGCCGAAGTGCGAGACGCTCGCGGGCGCGACCTTGTACTTGTCGGATAGCCCCATCGCCTCGAAGGGGAAGTTGCGCGCCCAGTCGTGGTGGAAGGCGATCAGCATTTTCGACGGGTTGACGGAGACCAGCCCGTGCGTGACGCAGTTGGCGTCGTCGATCCGGTGGCGGTTGCGAATGATCTGCGTGAGCAAACGTCCGGCGACGACCTGCGCCTCGGTCATCTGCTCTTCCTTCGTGCCGGCGCTCATGCTCGTCTCGAAGCAGACGCCGATGAAGCTCTCGTTCAGGCCCACGTAAAGGTTCTCGCGGTCGGCCCAGACCGAGTTGCCCGCGTGGTGGGCCGCGTCCTCGTCGCGCACGACGCGGTAGATCTGTCCGAAGCGGTCGATCAGGTAGTTGTAAGACTTGTTGCGCCGGACGAATTCGAGCAAGCCCCGCGAGCGCACTTCGAGCGAGGCGCTGTTGTCCGGCGTGAACGGCAGCATGTCGCTCTCGGACGTGTGGTAGACGATG
>DASPJG010000612.1:0-12013 GCA_035628755.1 Pyrinomonadaceae bacterium | reverse complement strand
GGTGGCGCGGGCGTCGAAGACGTGGCGCTCCGGCTCGGGGCCGCTGTGGACGGCGTAATGCTTGGGCGTGGCGATGGCCTTTGGATACTTCGGATCGTCGCCCTGAAGCCCGCGGACGAACTCGACGCCGAGGCGCGCGGTGAGGTGCGGGTCTTCGCCGTAGGTCTCGTGGCCGCGGCCCCAGCGCGGGTCGCGGAAGATGTTGATGTTGGGCGACCAGAAGGTCAGCCCGTAGAAGCGGCCGTGGTTCCCGCGCCTGACGGCCTCGTGGTGCTTGGCGCGCGCCTCGTCCGAGATGGCCGTGGCGACGCGGCGCATGAGCGTGGGGTTCCACGTCGCGCCGAGGCCGATTGATTGCGGGAAGACCGTGGCGTTCCCCGCATAGGCCACGCCGTGCAACGCCTCGTTCCACCAATCGTACTCGGGCACGCCGAGGCGCGCGATGGCCGGAGACTTGTTCATCATCTGCGCCACCTTCTCTTCGAGGGTCATGCGCCCGACGAGATCGGCCACCCGGCGTTCGACCGGAAGTTGCGGGTTGAGATAGTCGGGCTGCGCGCCGTTTGGCCGGGTCTGAACCTGCGCCGCGACGGGAAGACACGAAGGCAAGACGAGTAAGAATGCGAGCAGCATCGTCGCCGTGCGGCTGGCCTGTCTGTTGGCTGTAGTTGAAAGTTTAATGCGCGAAAAAATCATCCGTTCTCTCCTGCTCATCCCGACCTGTTTATTTGACGCCGTGAAAGCTCTCTCTTGTGAACATCTCATCTCGCCGTTAACTCCAGCACGACCGCCTCGAAAGGCGCGAGTTGTAACGTGCGACCGTTAACGGTTGCCGAGGCGCGCGCTTGATTGCTCAGACGCACGCGCAGGGTCGGAGTCTTTCCGAAGGCCGCGTCGTCGAGCGGAAAGGTGCGGCTCTCGGCAGACATGTTGAGGGCGACGAGCATCGTCTGGCCGCGCGTGCGGCGCAGGTAGGCATAGACGTGCGGGTCAGAGCCGACGGCCATGTAGTCGCCGTCGAGCAGCGCGGGGCTTTGGCGGCGCAGGCGGATCATCTGTTTGTAGAAGTTGAGGAGCGATGATCTGTCCGCCGTCTGCGCGACGACGTGGCGCGTGCGCGCGGACGGCGGCACGGGAAGCCACGGCGTGCCGGTCGTAAAACCCGCATGCGCGCTCGCGTCCCACTGCATGGGCGTGCGCTCGCCGTCGCGCCCCTTGCGCAACGGCCAGTAGCGACGACCGACGGGGTCGCGCACCTCTTCGACGGTTTTCGGGTCGGTCGTCACCATGCCGATCTCCTCGCCGTAGTACAGGAAGGGCGAACCGCGCAGGGTGAGCAGCATGGCGGCGAGCAGCTTGGCGATCTGGTCGTTGTGCCGCCCGTCGCCGAGGCGGTCGTAGGCGCGCGGGATGTCGTGGTTCGAGAGGACGTAAGTCGTCCAGCGTCCCTTGAGCGCGCGTTCGCTCGCCGCGATCACGTCGCGGAAGACCTGCGCCTTCAGTTGCGTGCGCGCCGGTTCCATCACGAGGAAGAAGTTGAAGGGCAGGTGGACGCCGTTGTCTGCGGGGCCGTAGTAACGCATCAACTCTTCCCACTTCGGCACGTAAGCCTCGCCGATCAGCACGCTCTCGCGGTTGACGCTGTCGTTGAAGGCGCGCAGGCGCACCATCGCGTCCTGCACCTCCGGCAGGTCGCGGTTGTACTTCTTCTCCTGCTCGTGCTCGGTCGTGCTGCCGAAGCGCAACTCCGGCAGCACCGGGTTGTCACGCAGTTCCGGGTCTTCGTAGAGGTAGTTGACGGCGTCGAGGCGGAAGCCGTCCGCGCCGCGCTTGAGCCAGAAGCGGACGGTCTCAAGCATCCGCCGCTCGACCTCCGGGTTGCGCCAGTTCAACTCGGGCTGCTGCGTGTAAAAGTAGTGGTAGTAGTATTGCCCGGTTCGCTCGTCGAGCGTCCAGGCCACGGGGCCGAAGGATGAAGACCAGTTGTTCGGAAGACCTCCGCCCGGTCGAGGGTCGCGCCAGATATACCAGTCGCGTTTGGGGTTCGTGCGCGACGAGCGCGATTCGACGAAGAAGGGGTGCTGGTCGGACGTGTGATTGAGCACGAAGTCAATCACGACTTTGATCTTTCGCTTGTGCGCGGCGGCGACGAGACGGTCGAAATCGGCGAGCGTGCCGAATTGCGGATCGACGTTCTCGTAGTCGCTCACGTCGTAGCCGAAGTCCACCTGCGGCGACGGGTAAAAGGGCGTGATCCAGATGGCGTCAACGCCGAGCGCGGCCAGATGATCGAGCTTCGAGGTGATGCCGTTCAAGTCGCCGACGCCGTCGCCGTTCGAGTCTTTAAAACTGCGCGGGTAGATTTCGTAGAAGACCGCGCGCTTCCACCAGTCTGGTTGGGCGGACTTGACGGGTCGCCGCGCCGCCGTCTGTCCTCCCGGCTTTGAACCCTGCGCCGCCGCGGTTGCCGCCGGGAAGATGATCGTTGAGATCGTGATCAGCAATATCAGAAAGATAACGTTCAGCGCGCGGCTGACCGCACGCAAGTTCTGCTTCATTGACGAATGAACCTCGATATTAGGATGGTTGGAGCCGGAGACGTGCGCGCCGGATGATGCCCGCCTGTGCATGTGCCCGGCGTGCTCAGGCTGCGCCGTTCGCCGCATCGTCGCGCGCGTGCCGCGCGGCGTCGTGTGCGCGCCGCCCGATGAGTAACGCGCCGTATATTCCGCTGTCGCCGCCGAGAGCCGCTTGAAGTATCTCCACCTGCTCGACGGGCATGATCTTGACCGACTCGCGGACGCGCTCGCGCAAAGGAGACAGGAGTTGGTCGCCGGAAGTGGACACGCCCCCGCCTAAGATGATGGCCTCGGGCGCGAGCGCGGCGATGATGTTGCTCAGGCCGCGCGCGAGGTAATAGATGGTTTCATCCCACACCGCACAGGCCAGCGGGTCGCCCGCCCGCGCCGCCTCGGCCACCGAGCGGGCGTCGATGTTTTTCGCGTCGCCTTCGCGCAGCGTTGAAGCCCGCTTGTCCGATGCGAGTCGTTCAACCGCGCGACGGGCGATGCTCGTGCCGGAACACATCGCTTCGAGGCAGCCACGCGCGCCGCAGCCGCAAAGGTCGCCGTCGGGCGCAACCACCATGTGGCCGACCTCGCCCGCCCCGTCGCCCACGCCGTGGATGAGTTGATTGTTGATGATGAGACCGCCGCCGATGCCCGTCGAGATCGTGATGTAGACCAGATTCCTCAGGCCGCGTCCCGCCCCGTACTCATGCTCGCCGAGCGCGGAGGCGTTGGCGTCATTATCCAAACGCACGGGGACGCGAAACCTCTCCTCGATTTGACGGACGATGGGAAACTCGTCCCAGCCGGGAAGGTTCGGGGGCGAGAGAATCAAACCGCGTCGGCGATCAAGCGGCCCGCCGCACCCGACGCCGACGGCGGCGATCCGCACGCCCGCCTCCGCGGCCATTCGTTCGAGTTCGTCGGCGGCCTGTTCGATGATGGCGCGCGCCCCGCGTGCGACACGCGTGGGGAAGCGGCGGAAGGGTAGCGGTCGGCTGTCAAGGCCGGCGAGGCCGAGCGCAATTTTCGTCCCGCCGATGTCAATGGCTGCGATAGCATCCTGGGTCATTTTGGATTAGTCGTAGAATCAACTTGGGGTAGCGATTCGCTTGTATGCGATTCGACCTACTTTGTCAAACCACGTCGCGGTGTTGCCCCGTGCGTGCCGTCAGATTGCCGGTGGCGAGACTTGTTCTGGGCGCGTCGCGCGACTCTTCCGCACATCTGAACGGCCTGATCAAACTCCTTCTTGACTGATAGGAGGGCGGGACATAACCTGCCATCCGATGAGATGGCAATGGTTGTCGGGTGCGAAATGCGCGTGCGCGCTCACGCCTGTGTTGACGCTGGCGGGCTGCGGAACTGAGCGTCCGGTACAGCTACCGGTCGGCGCGCCTGCGGCTGGCGCACCCGTCTCAAGTGTGACTGAGCCGCAGGCTAACGGCGCACCGGCAGACTCGCCCGCGGGGATGGCGCTCGTCAAAGGCGGGACGTTCCGCATGGGTTCGGACGAGATGCCGGACGAGTCGCCCGTGCATGAGGCGACGGTCAACTCGTTCTGGCTCGACCGCTACGAAGTCACCGTCGGCGAGTTCGCGCGTTTCGTGGAGGCCACAGGTTACCAGACCGAGGCCGAGCGGTTCGGCTGGTCGGGCGTCTTCGATTCCGCCTCGGGCGAGTGGCAGCGGCGCGACGGCGCGAACTGGCGACACCCGGAAGGGACGGATAGAAGTCCGGCGGCGAACGAGCCGGTGACGCAGGTGTCGTTCGCGGATGCTTCCCGATACGCGCGCTGGGCGGGAAAGCGTCTGCCGACCGAGGCCGAATGGGAGTATGCGGCGCGCGGCGGGGCGGCGGGCAAGAGGTATGCCTGGGGGGATGAATTGCGACCGGGCGGCAAGCCTGCGGCGAACTGGTGGCAGGGAGAATTTCCGCGACGCAACACGGTCGAGGACGGTTTTCCGGGTCGTGCGCCCGTCGGGAGTTTCGCGCCGAACGGCTACGGGTTGCACGACATGGGCGGGAACGTCTGGGAGTGGTGCGCCGACTGGTACGGGGCGAGCTACTACTCGGCGAGCGTCGCCGCCAACCCGCCGGGGCCGCACACGGGCGCGGAGCGCGTCATCAGGGGCGGCTCATGGATGTGCAGCGAGAACTACTGCTCGAACTACCGCGTCGCCGCGCGCGGCCACACCGCGCCGGACAGCGGGTTGAACAACCTCGGCTTCCGCTGCGCCCGCGACCTGTGAACAGACAGGCTTTGATGCTCCGTCAGACGTTCTTCCAACACACACGCGTAAGGGATCGAGGACTGGTTCACAAGTGAACCGTTCTAAACTCAAAGCAAGCGTCGTCGCGCCGTCGCTCGCCGCCTGCGCGCTCTGCCACGCGCTTTCTTTGCGCCCTCGCTCTCCGGCGGGAAACTTCCCTGCGGCGAACGCAGATTAACTCGCGCAAAGGCGTCGGCGGCGCGCATGTTCAACGACGCGGCGCATCGCGGAGCGGACGTTGGACGGCGGCGCGTTGCGGGTCGGTCGCGCCGCCCCTGAGCCAGTTCTTGGCCAGTTCGCGGATCGCTTCGACGTTTTGGCCGCCGACGCCGAGGAGTGAATAGAAGTCTCGCCCCTCGGTGGCTTCGTTCGGGACGCTCCACAGGTCGAGACCGAAGGGCGCGAAGTGGCTCGGGTAGCGTTTGAGCGTCTCCTGATCCGCGTCGTGCGCCTGACTATTGAGCCACCCGATAGGCCAGTGATCCCACGTCAACGTGCCCCAGCCCCAACCGCCCGTGCCCTTGCGGTCGGAGTGTTCTTTGAGGCGCGTGCCTTCGTGGGGAAAGCCGGAAGCATCGCCGATCACGAAGAAGGGCGCGCCGTCGCGGAGCGGGATGATGCCCGCGAAACCGCGCGCGCCGTCGATCTCCGGCCACGGCGAACCCGTGCGGCGCGAGGTGCCCGCGAAAATCTTCTTCGGGTCGTCCCTGCGCTTCCAGAAGATGTCCACGCGCGCGCGCGAGAAGGCGTCAACGCCGACGAAGGCGCGGCTCTCGCCCGTGGCGGGCGCGGCGTCGAGCACGTCGTGCCAGAGTTTACCGACCGGGCTTAACACGATCAGTTCGATGGGTTCGCGCGCATAACCGCGATTGTCGCCGGGCATGAGCGTGTGGTAACGCTGGCGTCGGAGGATGAGGCCGTTCGGATAAGCCCAGAAATCTTCGACCGCGCGAAAGGCCGCCTCGCCCGAAGTCATGTTCACGCCGAAGTAAGTCCAGCGCACCCACACCCTGCCGGGATTGTTCTCGATCACGTCCACGAAACTGTTGCGCTCGCGCCGCCCCTGCTCGTTGAATAGTTCCGCCCATCCCTCGTTGCCCTCGAACATCTGGTAGGAGACGGCTGCGCCCGAAGGCAGTTCGAACCACGGGCAGTAGCTCGCCTCGTGCGAGAAGACGAAGCGGTAGTTGAAATCTTTCCAGAAGATGACGAAAGCCTTGCGCGGGTTGAGGTCGGCGTGCGGCGGCGACTGGAGCGCGCCGCTGTAGCCGCCGTAGACGTAGTCCGACACTTCCGCCACCGCGACGCCGCCCGTCTTGAGAGTCTTCAACTGAGCCATCGTGATCGGCCTGCCGGGAGAGGCGGGTGCGTCGGTCTGCTGCCTGCCGCGCGCGGCGATGTTCGCGCCGCTGGCGGGCAGCAGAAGTAAGGTGAACAGCAGCAGGCTACGCATCAAGACCGGGTCTCCTTGCGAAGTGATCAGGATAGACGATACGGGGAATGCGCCGACCATTTAACCATAGCACATCAAGCTCAAGCCGCGATTGGGCGGGATATTTCGGGCGGCGCAAAAAATGAATTGACCTCCTTGATCGTAAAGAAGTATTTTGCTCTCACGTTCGATTCTTTCAAACGTTGATCTCGCTCGGGCTGTCCGGCACGAAGGGACTGGAGCGGATGTTGGTTGGCCGTGCTAATCGGCCAGCCGGGCTGCAACCGTGACAGTAAAAAAACCGGATAGAGTCTTTACGGGGCATATCTAACCACAATCCCGCTAGACAACTCGTAGCTTACGACCAAAGCCTGTATTCACAGAGCTAAAGAATAATTGTGTGGAGAGATGCCATTGATGCGTAGATACGCCGTGTCCGGGATGTTGCTATTGCTGTTGTTATGCGCAACCGCGTCGTCGCAGGAGCGCACCGTTTTCAAAATAGGCGCGTTTGATAATTCATCGGAAGAGTTTGCCCCGGCGGCGAGCGCGCCCGTCGTCTACACGGTCGCCACGGGGCGGCCACAGAACTGGGTCGGCGTGCAGCAAGCCGTCGTTCCCGGCAAGGCGGGCGCGGCGGAAGCCGCCCGCAAGATACAGTTTGAACTACAGTCCGCGCCGCAAGGGACTTACCGGCTGCGGCTCGGGCTGATCATCAAGACGGCGCGCGCTCCCGTGGTGCAGTTGGACGTGAACGGGCATCGCGGGTGGTTTCACCAACCGTTGGAAACCTACCGGGAAGGGAACAGCGAGGGCGCGATCCTCCCGCAATACTCAATCGGCGCGCTGAACATCGACGTGCCGACCTCTTTTCTGCGCGCGGGGCGAAACGAGTTTGCCCTGACGGCGGTGACGGACGAACTCTCGACGGCCATGCCCGGAGGCGAGACGACGGACTACGCCGTGCTCACCTATGACGCGCTGGAACTGTCGAACACTCAGGGGACGGTGGCAACAGCAATCGCTCCCGGCGTGACGGGCGCGCGGGCGACCCCGACCGTGTTCTACAGGCGCGAGGGCGGGCGGCTGTCCGAAGTTGTTTCCGTCCTCGTTAGTTGGCGAGAACTCTCCCCGTTGGAGGGCACGGTCACGCTGTCGCTGCCCGGTAACGGTTGGACGCGCACGCAGACGCTTGCGGCTCCGGGGCGCGACTTCGGCGAGCAGCGACTCGAATTCACCGTCCCGGAGTTCGCCGCGGGCACGAACTTCAAAGTGGCCGTCAGGGCGAACGGGCACGTCTACGATGTCGCGCAGATGCTCACCCCGGCGCGCAAGTGGACGGTCTACATGGTTCCCCACGAGCACCTCGACGTGGGCTACTCCGACTTCCAGACCAAACTCGCCGAACTCCACAGCCGCATCATCAACGAGGCTCTGGACATGAACGCGGAGCACCCGGAGTTTCGCTTCACGCTCGACGGCTACTGGCAGGCGCGCCACTTTCTGGAAGGACGCTCGGAAGCGGAGCGGCAGAAGTTTTACCGCGCCGTCCGCGAAAAGAAAATTATCGTGCCCGCGCAGCACTCCGTGATCCTGACGGGCTTCCCGACGGGCGAGGCTCTCATCCGCTCCTTCTACGGCGCGCGCCGTCTGAACCGCGAAGCGGGCGGCCCGTGGGACACGGTCAACATCACGGACGTGCCCTCTTACTCGTGGTCTTACGCTTCGATCCTCGCGGCATCGGGTTTGAAGTACTTCGCGGCGGCGGCGAACGCCGACCGTGGCCCGACGCTCATGCTCGGCGACCTGCACCGCCGCTCGCCCTTCTGGTGGGAAGGGCCGGACGGCGCGCGCGTGCTGATGTGGTATTCGCGCCACTACCACCAGATCGGAAGCCAGTTCGGGCTGCCGACGCACGTCGCAAACGGCTACGAAGGTCTGCCGGGTTTTCTCGGCGTCTACGAACGCCCCGACTATCCCGCGCGCACCGTCATGCTCCACGGCAGCCAGTGGGAAAACACCTCGCTCTACCCGCAACAGGCCGCGCTCGTGAAGCAGTGGAACAGTTTGTTCGCCTACCCCGAACTGCGCTTTTCGGGCTTTGGCGAAGCGATGCAGAAAATATCCGCCGAGGCCGAACAGGCGGGCGGCAAACTGCCCGTGGTGCGCGGCGACGGCGGCCCTTACTGGGAGGACGGCATCGCGTCCGACGCGTATCACGCGGCGATGGAGCGCGAGACGGAGCGGCGCGCCGTGTCGGCGGAGAAACTGGGCGTCATCGCGTCGCTCGTCGATCCGCGCTACCGGCCTTCGCGTTCCGCGCTCGACTGTATGTGGGAGAACATCGCGTTGATGGACGAGCATACATGGGGATGGGGGCGCAGCATCACCGAGCCGCACAGCGAAGACTCGACGCGAGAACTCGCCACCAAGCGGCAGTACGGCGTCGCCGCGCGCGGCTGCACGGAGTATCTCTTGGAGCGCGGGATGACGGCCATCGCCGGGCGCATCAACACCTCTCCGCGCGTGCTCGTCGTCTTCAACACGCTCAACTGGCCGCGCGACGGCTGGGTGGAGTTCGACCTGCAAAAAACGCGCGAGTTGTTCGATCTCGAAACCCGGCAGGTCGTCGCATTCGACGTGCTCGAAGACCACCCGGCCTACCAGCGCATCCGCTTCATGGCGCGCGGCGTGCCCGCCGTCGGGTATAAGAGCTACGACGTGAGAGACAAGGCCGCGCCTTCAACCGCCGGACGAACGGACGGCGCGGCAACCGCCGCCGCCACGCAGGCGCGCACGGACGTGATCGAAAACCAGTTCTACCGCGTAACGCTCGACCCCAAGAGCGGCGGCGTGCGGAGCATCTACGACAAGGCGTTGGGGCGCGAACTGGTGGATCAGTCCGCCGCCTACCGCTTCAACCAGTACGTCTACGTGACGGGCGGCGACAACCCGCCATTCACGCAATTGCTCACCTACCGCCGCCACCTGCCCTTCGCGCAACTTGAGCCGCACGCGGCGACCGGCGGGCGGGTCGTCTCCGTCACGAAAACCCCTGTGGGCGTGAGCGCGCGACTGGAAAGCCGGGGCGTGAACACGCCGCGCATCGCAACCGAGATCATCCTCTTCGACAACGAGAAGCGGATCGAGATCGTCAACCGCGTGAGCAAGGAGACGATCTACAAAAAGGAAGCGGCCTACTTCGCCTTCCCGCTGGCCTTGCGTTCGCCGGAGTTCAAGTATGAAGTCCAGAACGGCGTCGTGCGGCCTGCGCGCGACATGATGCCGGGCGCGGGTCTCGAATGGTTCTCGGCGCAGAATTGGGTCTCGGCGGGCGACGCGGGCGCGGAGGTCGGCCTCGTCTCGACAGACTCGTTCCTCTGGACGTTCGGCGACATCGTGCGCGGCACTTGGCCGACCGAGTTCAAGCCGAAAGGCTCCACCGTCTTTTCCTACGTGATGAACAACTACTGGGGCACGAACTACATCGCCGCGCAGGGTGGCGACTTCACCTTCAGGTACGCGCTCACCAGCGCGCCCAAACTTGACACCGCCGCCATGAGCCGCACGGGCTGGGAACAGACCACGCCGCTCGAACGCACGCTCGTTAAGTCGCAGGACAAGGCCGCGCCCACACAGAACCCTCTGCCCGCCTCGCGCATGAGCTTCCTTGAGACGAGCAATCCGTCCGTTCTGTTGAGCGCGTGGAAGCAGGCGGAAGAGGGCGAAGGCTCGGTGCTGCGCTTCATCGAACTCGGCGGCGCAACCGCGCAGGTGCGCGTGTCGAGTCCGCTCTTCGGCTCTTTCTCGCGGCGTGCGTGTAATGCGGTCGAGGACTGCGCTCAGGCGGGCGCGGGCGGCACGGGCGGTTTCAATTTCGAGACCGCCCCGCGGCAGATTCTCACTTTCAAGTTAACGCCGTCGCAGGCGACGAAGCACGCGGGAGCGAGGGCGCGCTAAGAAAGTTTGACTGGAAGAGCAGTTTGATTCAAGCCCGGCAATTCCGAACGATATAGTGAAGGGATGATTTCATCATGCAGATAAGTCCCCCGGTGAACGGCTCTCTGGCCGCAGGGTTTGCGACGCAGCAGGCGCAGCCGACGAGCGTGCGCTACAAAGTTCTGGCGTTCCTGTTCGTGCTGGCCGCGCTGACCTACCTCGACCGCGTCGCCATCTCGGCGGCGATGCCTTTTATCGAGAAGGAGTTCGGATTTTCTCCCGTCCAGCGGGGCTACATCTTTAGCGCGTTCACGCTCACCTACGCGCTCTTTGAAATACCTACGGGCTGGATGGGCGACCGCTTCGGCACGCGCCGGACGCTGACGCGCATCGTCATCTGGTGGTCGGCCTTTACGGCGTTGACCGCCGCCGCCGTGGGCTTCTGGTCGCTGCTGATCGTCCGCCTGATGTTCGGCGCGGGCGAAGCGGGCGCGATCCCGAACAGCGCGTCCACGGTCTCGCGCTGGTTCCCGGCCTCGCAACGCGGGCGCGCGATGGGCGGCATCTGCATCGGCCACGCGCTCGGCGCAGCCGCGACGCCCGCGCTCGTCTGGTTGCTGATCGGGTGGCAGGGCTGGCGCATGACCTTCATCGAGTTCGGCGCGCTCGGTGTGGTGTGGTGTTTCGTGTGGTACTGGTGGTTCCGCGACACGCCGGAGGAACACCCGGCGGCCAACGAGGCCGAGACCGAACTGATCCACGCGGGCGGCGGCGCGGCGGCGAGCGAGCGTTCGCACGCGATCCCGTGGCGCACCTTTCTTCGCAGCCGCAATATCTTCTTCCTGTGCGCGATGTATTTCGCCTACGGCTACAGCCTCTACTTTTACATCACATGGCTTCCGACCTACCTGCTCGAAGCGCGCGGCTTCACGCTATCTTCGGCGGGCTTCTTCTCCGCGCTGCCGTGGCTGTTCGGCGCGGTGGCATTTTTGTGCGGCGGCTGGCTGACCGATTTTCTCGTGACCCGCACCGGCAACAAGCGGCTCGCGCGCTGCGGCGTGGGCGCGTTCGGCCTTTCGATGAGCGCGCTGATGCTGGTCTTCGTCGGACTGACGGGAAACGCCGTCGCCGCCGCCCTCTTCATCGCGCTCGCGCTTTTCTTCCAGTTCCTGACGACGCCCTCCGTCTGGGCGACCTGCCTCGACATCGGGCGGCATCGCGCCGGAGTGGTGAGCGGGACGACCAACACCTTCGGCAATCTGGCGGGCACGCTCGCGCCCATCGTGTTCGGCTACATTCTGGAAGGTCTGAACACGAAAGACCCTAACTCCTGGACGCAGGGCTTCTACGTCGCCGCCGGTTTCCTGTTCGTCGGCGTCATCATGTGGTTCTTCATCGACCCGCGTAAGCCGCTTGAAGAAGACGCCGCCCCCGCGCCTGCCATCACCGAGGCCGCCGCGCCCGTCGTCTGAAATTTCCCGTGCGGCTTTGAGGAAGTTGAAACGAGCGCGGGGCTTTGAGCCGGAGTTAAACGGACACAGATGGGACACAGCTACGACGTGTTAGCGATGGGGCGCAGTTCGATTGATCTCTACGCCAACGAGATCGGCGCGCCCTTCACGGAAGTCGAGAGCTTCAACGCGTATGTGGGCGGCTCGCCGACGAACATCTGTGTCGGCGCGCGGCGGCTCGGGCTGCGCACCGCGTTGCTGACGGCCGTCGGCGATGATCTGGTCGGCGATTTCGTGCTCAACTTTCTTCATCGAGAAGGGATCGCCGTCGAGTTCAGCCCGCGCAAAGCG
>DASPJG010000611.1:0-6730 GCA_035628755.1 Pyrinomonadaceae bacterium | reverse complement strand
CAACAACGTGCTCTGCTTCCCCGGCATCTTCAAAGGCGCGCTCCAGTGCCGCGCCACGCGCATCAACGAGGAGATGAAACTGGCCGCCGCCCACGCCATCGCCGCCCTCATCTCCGACGAAGAACTCCACCCCGAATACATCGTCCCCTCCGTCTTCGACAAACGCATCGCCGAAGCCGTCTCCCGCGAAGTCGAAGAAGCCGCCTACCGCACGGGCGTCGCCCGCCGCGAACGCGCCGTCGCCGGGGTGAGTGAAGAATGAGATTGGCCGCAGCGATTCTCTTAGCCCGCCGCCGCCCTGCCCCTGCCTATTTTTCTGCTGTTATTTCTTTCGAGTGTCTCCTGACCTAAAGTGTAAAGACCTGATTCCACTTTTATCGTTGACAGAAATGATAAATGGATTTATGGTCGGCGCGCTCGTCGCCAGTTTAAACCTTTCTTTGGAAACTCCCCGGTTTTTGTTATCGAGCACCTGACCTTGCTCCCACTAACAACTCACATGAGACTAGCAAGCTATGACGCTTTCCGCTTGCGGTTAAAACATACGAAAGCCGTGATCTGACATGAGTTTCATGCAAACTTTGATCCTTTTTCAAGGCGAGCATGAAATAAAAAGTGTGTTTTGATCATGTAAGTATGAGGTAGAACAACTCAGCTTTGCCCTCGTCCGTTGAAAGTCGGAGCCTCCGCCGAACAATAGGCGCTAATACACCCAAGTAAGGAGAAGACAATGGCTGATTTCGGCAACGATGGAACTCGAACGGTCACGGTTTCAGAGAACGCCGTGGAAGTTATGTTGAGCGACCCCCAAAAAAAAGAACACCTCCACTACTTCATCACGGCCGCAGGTGGGACACCCATCTTCAACTTATCATGCAGACACACTACCCTCTGGACGGAGGAAACCTTCGGCTCCCCCGCCATGAATTACGAGAGAGTTTGGCCTTTGACCCCGGGTGAGGTTGATGACCAAAACGATCCGGTGGATGACGTTTACGTCGTGTCGTTTTCTTTTCTCCATGTCAACCAGTACACGCTGGTTGTCGAGCGGCATGACGCGAAGCACAAGGTGCTCGAAACAATCAAACGCATCAAGTACACAAGCAACAACCCTTCCGACAAGTTCTCGGAGTTCTTCACAGTCGGTGCAAGGTGAAGGGGGAAAATAAAATGAAAAAACAAGCGTTGAGATGCCTTGCCTTGGCATTGCTCGTCATTGGCTTTCAGGTGGTGTCAATGGCGCAGGAAGCCGTCTCCAAAGCTCAGGAACAAGTGGCGCGAAACCAAGAAATTGCGGCCAAGAATCAGGCAGCCGCCGCCCGTCTGGCTACTGAATCCACGGGTGATCCGTCGGCGGCCAACATTATTCGCGACGCCGCCGCGCGCGCCAGAGATGCGGCGAACCGGGCGCAGGACGCGGCGAACCGCGCGCAAGACGCCGCCAACGCAGACCCCACCTCAAGCGCGGCGCAGGACGCCGCGCTCCGCGCGCAGGACGCCGCCAACCGTGCGCTCGAATCCGCGAACTTGGCGCATGAGATTGCCAACCGGATGCGTCGAGCGGGCGTGGAAACAGGCGATGGCAATCGCGTTTCGGCGCGCGATTCAGCCTCGCCTAATCTCCCCACAACGCCTGCGAACAGCGAGTCAAACATATCGGATGCCCCGACTACAACTAATCCGGGCGGCACATCCTCGTCCGGCGACACTTCATCCGGTATAACAACAGGCACTACTAGCGGCGGTGCGAACGCAGGCGCGAGCAATGGGTCAGCGACGACAGGCAATTCAGCCGCGCCGTCCCGTCCCGGAGCCCCAACGCAGCAGGACACATCTGCTAGAACGCGGGCCATCTCAACCGAGGCGAAAGATTTCACTACCTACATCAACGTCCGTACGGATGAGATTGCGATGGCGAGCCTCGGCCCGAAAAACAACACCAACCAAAGTGAAGCGCCGAGCATCAGCACGAACTCGACTTCGCTCGTTGAGAAAAGCTCGGTCGGCGATCTGTTTAACTTTGCTTTAAACCCGGCTGGCACTGCGGGCGGCTCGTCCTCCGATACGACTTCGACCTCATTTTCTATTACAGCCTATGCCCTGAAGGCCTTTCTCTCCGGTGTCGACCCGCTCGACCCGGCCTTTTACACTGCGAACCGCAGCTGGCGCAAATTCTCCTTTACCTACGGTCATGATTTCCCGGAGGGGGAAGAAGGAAACCTGAGCGAGCGGGGAGACATCTTCGGCATCAAGTTTTCGCCCTACGACAAGCGCGATGTCAGTCACCCTTCCAATAGAGCAGACATCAGAACCGTCTCGCAAGGGCTTGCTGAGAGGGGAAGAGCCATCGGCAGTCTCGTGACCGATGTCCAAATCTATATCTATAACTCCCTCAATGCGCGCAATGCGCTCCCGGCATCGATTACTGCCATAACTGATCCGAATAGCGCCCTTCAATTCAGGAGGCGGAACAACGCGCTCGCCAGACTCATCGGCTCGATGGGTTATACAGAGTTGGTCGCACTGATCGGCGAGGAAGGAATCAGAGAGATAGATAATCTCATCGCACAACGCACCGAATTTGCGAGATTCGATAAAACACTCGAAGACATCATTAACAAAATTCGAAGGCGTCCGCAGGTCTCTATGGTCTTTCTCACCAAGCAGCGAAAGCAGTTGCGTCCAGACGATTACAGCGGCGGCCTGACGCTCGACCTCGGACTGGCAGACCGTTGGAATCTGACTTTCAACGGCATGTTCAACTACACCGATAACAAATTCACGGACGATAATCGGGGCGGAAGGTTCGGCACCGAGTTACTCATTCCGCTTACCGCGATGAATCGTCTGGCAGACCGCCCGCCCGCGACCTTCAGTTTCGCGGCCTCGGGCGAGTGGAAAACGAAGATCGGCCCCCTGTATCAGGGGCAGGCGAAACTCACCATTCCCGTCCCGTTCTTGCAGGGTTTAGAAATGCCCATCTCAGTCTCTTTCGCTAGTCGCACCGAACTCGTGAATGAATCGGACGTGCGCGGGCGGATCGGTTTTACATTCGACATGGCGAGGCTGCTGTCCGGGCTAAAAAGCAAGTTTCTCTCCAACTTGCCGATTTCCGTGCCGTGAGGTTTTTCTCTCAACTGTTTTGTCAACGCGCATGGCTTGAATCTTCTCGACACAGCTGCCACCCGTATGCGGTGGCTAGGCGGTGGCGCGGAGCGTGCGCGCGATGAGGGGGACGATCTGGCGGGGGACGGCGATGGCCTGTTTGATGTGGCGGGCGTGGGTGAAGTGGCCGGCGACGTAGAGGCCGGGGACGTTGGTTTCGTAGGTGTCGGGGTTGTAGACGGGCACTTCGGCAAGCCCGGTTTTGATCAACTCGACGCCGGCGCGGCGCAGGAGCGTGTGGTCGGCGTCCGCGCCGATGAGGATAAAGACGGCGTCGTTCGGGAGGGTGCGAACGATGCCGTCTTCCATTTGGAGGCGTACCTCGCGTTCGTTGATCTCTTCGAGTTGGGTGAAGAAGGCGAGGCGGAGCCGTCCCTCTTCGAGTTCGCGTTCGAGCGGCGTGCGCACCCAATGTTTGATGGCGTTCATCTTGGGGTCGCGCTGTTCCCAGTCGGCGCGCCAGATGGCGAGCGTGGTGCGCGCGCCTTCTTCCGAGAGAAAGAGCGCGGCCTCCGCAGCCGAGTTGCCGCCGCCGACGACCATCACGTCCTTGCGCACGTAAGGATAAGGCTCGACGAAGCGGTGGTGAACTTTCGGCAGGTCTTCGCCCGCCACGTTCAGGCGGCGCGGGTAGGCCATCGCACCCGTGGCGACGAGGACACGGGATGCCGTGTAGGCGGCGCGCGTCGTGCGCACGGAGAACGCGCCCGTCTCCGGGTTGCGTTCAATCGCCTCCGCGCCTTCCTCGGTGTGGATGCGCAGGCGTTCGTCGAGGGCGAAGCGGACGTAGTGCGAGAGCAGTTCTTCGCGCGTGGGCTTGTCGCGGCAGGGGCGAAGATTGTTTTCGCGCAACTCCAACTCGTCGGGCGTGGAGAAGACCGTGCGACCGACCGGATAACGATAAATCGTGTCGGCGATCAAGCCCTTTTCGATGACGAGGTAGTCGAGTTGCTCACGCGCCGCAGTGGCGGCGGCAGACAGCCCGGCGGGGCCTGCGCCGATAATCAACAAGTCCAATTGCTCTTCACGCGGGTTCGACATTTGAATTAATACTCGCACGCGCCCGAGCCAGACGGCAACCCGCGTCGCCCGTGCCGCGTTTTCCGCTCAAGCTGATTTGCGCTCACACCCGCGCGCGGCACGCGCGCAGAGCGGCAACGGAAAAGTCTTGACACTTAATTCTCACTTGCTTTATCGTTCGCGCGCATTCATGCGCCTTACTTTCGCGCAAGCGGTTGCGCTCTTCTCCGCTCATCTCATAGGACGTATCCGGCGAGGCCGTCGCCGTTTCTCAACAACTTACCCGCCGACCTTTTTCAACCGAGCAGAGCAACCGCCCGACGTTTCAGATGCGCCTTCACCCGGAGCCGAGAGATGACAAATTCAATGACTGAAAATACTGCCCCCGCCGCGCCGCGCCGCTACGTGCAACTGGAAGAGGACTGTGAGCGGCAACGCACCTACCCGCTGTACCGCGTGCTGGAGGACGAATTCATCCATCAACACGGCGCGCTTCCGCCGGGCTATCTTGAGGCGAAAGAGAGACTTGATCTCGAAGTCGAAGCGAAGATCAGGTTGGAGATCGAAGCGGTGATCGAAGCGGAGCTACAGCAAGAGGCCGAGCAAGATCAGAGGACGGCGCATCGCCGTCGCTCCCGGCCTGATGTTTCGGAAGAGGAGCTTCATCGTCTCGCCGTTGAGGAGATCAAGAGCACGTTCGAGGAACGAAGGGCGCGGATGCACCATCGCTACGTCGTGCTGCTGAACGAAAGGTTCACCGCGGAACTCTACAAGCACATTCACGACCTGCCGGAGAAGCGCACCGCGCTCTGTTTCTCGGGCGGCGGCATCCGCAGCGCGAGTTTCGGACTGGGCATCGTGCAGGGGCTAGCGCGCTACGGCATGCTCGAACAATTCGACTACCTCTCGACCGTCTCCGGCGGCGGCTATCTGGGGGGCTGGCTGTCGGCCTGGATTCATCGCGCACGGCTGTCGCCCGTGATCAACGCGCTCAGGAACGAACCGGAGAAGAACAAACTCCAACCCGAACCCGAACCCATCCGCCACCTGCGCAGCTACAGCAACTACCTGACCCCGAGACTCGGCTTTCTCTCCGCCGATACGTGGACGCTCGTCGCTACCGTCCTGCGCAATCTGGTGCTCAACTGGCTGCTGCTCATTCCCATTATTCTGGCCGCTCTCATCCTGCCGCGCATCGTCGTCGCCATCGTGCGGATGGATGCGCAGATGATCGGGCGCGTCGGCTTCGATTGGATGTTCTGGCTGGGCACGCTCTTCGGCCTCGTCGGGATCGTCTACATGGGCGTGGCGCGCCCGAGCGCAAACTCACCGCGCAAGCTCAACAGCCAGCGTTTGAACCAGCAGGGATGGTTTCTGGCTCTGTGTCTGCTGCCGCTGTCGGTGGCGGCCAGCTGCCTGACGACCTGGTGGGCGTGGCGGCGCACCTGGTTGATATGGCAACGCACCGACGGGGGCGGGCTGTTCGATTCGGCGTGGCCTGAATTTCTGCTCTACGGGTTCGGGCTGCACCTCGTCGCCTATGTTCTCTACACGCTCATCCTGCTCGTCAAAGATTTCAGGTTCTGGCGACAACGCTGGGCGCGAAACTGGGTACGGCTCGCCTGCGAGCCAATCGCCGTCATTTTGGTCGGCGGCCTCTGGGGCATTCTCGCGTGGTGGGCTGCGCACTCCATCTTCCCGACGCCCTTCAGCCTTGACCCCGCCTCCATCCCCGTGACGGAACTCTACGCCTGCTTCGCCGCGCCGCTGTTCCTCTTGCTGTTTCTCTTGGCGGTGATTTTGTTCGTCGGCATCACGAGCGATCTCACGGACGACGACGACCGCGAGTGGTGGGCGCGCTTCGGCGCGTGGGCGTTGATCGTCTCGCTGTTGTGGGGCGTGATCAGCGCGCTCGTCATCTTCGGCCCCGCCGGGTTGATGTATCTGGGCACGAAGACCAAAGCGGTTCTGGCCGCGCTCGGCGGCGTGTCCGGCATCCTCACCATCGTCGGCGGCAAGAGCGAGAAGACCCGCTCGCACCCGGAGCAGGAAGGGAAGTCGGGCGGGCTGGCCGATTACGCGATGTCGCTCGCCGCCCCCGTCTTCGCCCTCACGCTGCTCATCGTCTTCTCGCTCGCCACGAGCCTGCTTATCAGAAAACTCGCCCCCGCGTCGTTCGCCGGGCACGACAGCCCACGACCCGAACTCGCCTGGCTCAACACTTTGAACACCGTCCACTACGCTCCGCTCGATGTGCTGTTGCTGCTCGCGCTCGCGCTCGTCGCAGTCAGCTTCGTCATGTCAGCCTTCGTCAACGTCAACAAGTTTTCGCTCCACTCGATGTACCGCAATCGCCTGATCCGCGCCTACCTCGGCGCGTCGCGCCCGCGGGCGGAACGCCGCCCCAACCCTTTCACGGGGTTCGACACCTACGACAACCTGCCGATGCACGAACTGCGCCACTATCAGGGCGCGGAGGACGAGCCGAAGCGCAAACTCCTGCACGTCGTCAACATGTGTCTCAACCTGACGAGCGGCCACAACC
>DASPJG010000610.1:0-2248 GCA_035628755.1 Pyrinomonadaceae bacterium | reverse complement strand
CTGCATCGCGCGCTTCGCCGCGCACCACGCCTTCCTCAAAAATTTATTGTTGTGGGAAATGTGGAAGAGTAAAGAGTGAGCAGTAAGCAGTGAGCAGTACAAAAACTTTTTTCTTACCACTCACCGCTTACCGCTTGTTGCTTACTATGAGACTGTTCGGCGGCAACAACTGGCGGCGCGTCCCTGTGGTCAGGAGCGGCGCGGGCTGGTGGCCGTTCATCGTTTCGGCGAGAAGTTGGTCAGCCATCTGCTTGTGCTCCCAGATGCGGTTGCCCTGCGCGAGGATGGCGAAGAGGATCGGCTCGCTGTCTTTGGTAAACACGATGCCCGCGAGATTCGACATGCCGCCGTCGGTCGTCGTCAGCGTGCCCGTCTTCCCGACGAGCGAACACTCGAAGCCCGTGCCCTCCATGCGACGCCGCACCGTGCCCCAATCGCACCCGGCGACGGGCAACAGGTCTGCCGGTTCGAGCCCGTGCCGCGCCGCCTCTTCGATCAACGCTTTGATGACGCTGAGCACGCCGCGCGGCGTCATGCGGTTGTTATACAAACCCGACGCCGTTTCGAGCGAAACCTGTTCCGGCGGCAACTTCAAATCCTCGACGAGGACGCGCACGATGGCCTGTGTGCCGCCGAGAAACGCGCCGAGGCGGTCTGCCACGAAGTTGTTCGAGTGCGCGTTCATGTAGAGCAGAATCTCGCGCAGCGGGTTGGAATAGAGCACGAACAATTCCTCGCCCTTCGCCTCCTCCATCCCCGTGCCTGATTCTTTGAGTTGCATCACGCGCGCCGCGAACCCGGCAGACTCTTCCGCCCGCTCGTTGAAGTTGAAAGAGAAGCCCGGCGCGGCGAGTATCCGCCCCCTCACGCGCTTGACGCCGCGCGCGCGCAATTCCTTTGCGATCAAGTTTGCTGATGCGTCGCCGAACGAAGGGTCGTTTCCCGCGAGGTAGAGGTTGCCGTCGAGCAGGCCAGCCGCGTCAACTTTCCCGTCCGTATAAACGCGCGTCGTGAAGCGATAATCCGGGTTGAGTCTCTTGAGAGCGACGAGCGTGACGGCCAGTTTGACGAGCGAGGCGGGGTTGAAAGTCGTGTCGGCGTTGTGCGAGGCGAAGACGCGCTTGCCGTCGAGAGTTTGAATCAGGACGCCGTGCCGTTCCGGTTCTTCGCCCCGCGCGCCGTACCAGAGAGCCACGTCGTACTGCGGCACGATGGGCTGGCGCATCTCCGCCTCGAACGCGGGCGCGGGTTCTCTGCCGAGCCGGGTTTGCACGGCGGCGGCGACGTTATGTCCCGCCTGCTTGACCATCGTGAGCGAATAGGGGACGAAAGTGAGGACGGCCACGATGATCGCGCTGACGGCGGCAAGTGCGATGATTGGTCTGCGCGAATTCATGCCCGCTCTTTACCTCTGGTTCGTTAAAATTTAGGTCTTTCGCAAACCCCTGAGAACCTTTAATATGCTTAAAGTTCGGTGCGGGCGTCAAGCACGCCGGCCAACCCGGCGGCAACTTACCGGCGCGTCTTCGCGCGATTAACACCGACAGGATGACTCAACTGCAAAATCTAGCTTCTTACGACGCCCCATCGCTCGTGCCTTTCCCGCTCGCACTCATCTTCATCTCCACCCTAGGCGCGCTGATCGGCAGCTTTCTCAACGTGGTCATTCATCGCGTCCCGCGCGAAGAATCCATCGTCTTCCCCAACTCTCGCTGCCCTTCGTGCGAGACGGCGATCCGGCCATACGACAACATACCCATCCTCAGTTTCCTCGTCCTGCGCGGACGCTGCCGCGCCTGCGGCGTCTCGATCTCCGCGCGCTACCCGGCCATCGAAGCCCTGACCGCCCTCCTCTTCGGCCTCGTCTTTCTGCACGACGGGCTGACGCTCGCGCTCCCCTTCGATCTCGTCTTCGTCGCCGCGCTCGTCTCGCTCGTCTTCATTGACGCCGAGCACATGCTCCTGCCCGACGTGATCACGCTTCCCGGCTTCGCCTTTGCGCTCGTCGCACGCGCGCTCGTGCCAAACGTTTACGGCCTCGCCTTCTTGAGCGAAGGGCTGCTTGAGTGCTGGCCGGTCTGGGCGGTGTCCGTCGCGGGCGCACTCTTCGGCGCGGCTGTCGGCGGCGGCTCGCTCTGGCTGATGGGCTGGCTGTGGGAACGCCTGCGCGGCGTCGAAGCGATGGGACTCGGCGACGTGAAAATGCTGTTCATGGTAGGCGCGTATCTCGGCTGGCCGCTGACGATCC
>DASPJG010000609.1:0-2963 GCA_035628755.1 Pyrinomonadaceae bacterium | reverse complement strand
CGCCAACGCGTGGCTCTCGCTCCCCATGCTCTTCTTCATGGCGACCTCGCACGGCGATTACATCATCTTTGGCAAGTAGCTGAACGAACCGTAAATCGTGAATCGTAAATCGTGAATAGAGAAAGACAGTTTTAATCTATTTACGATTTACGATTCACGATTCACGGCTTTTAACCTCCTTACCCGCCACTGTTTCTCCGCACCCTCTCCACTCATTCGTTACACACGCGGTCGCTGGCAGGTATAGACTGGCGGGCGTAGAATCCCTGCAATCATGCGAAAGGAAGTGAGGAGCGAAGATATGATCTCTAGTAATCCCTACAAGCCGAAGCAGTTCGACCTGAGCGGGCTGAATGGCATCTCCGACAAGACTTTGGAGTTGCACTTCAAACTCTACGAGGGCTACGTCAAAGAGACGAACAACTTGACGGAGCGCATCTCGAAATTTCTCGAAGACGGCAAGGTTGATCAGGACGAGATGCCCGCCTACTCGGAACTGACGCGGCGGCTCGGCTTCGAGTACAACGGCATGGTCTTGCACGAATACTACTTCGGCAACATGCGCCGACAGGGCACGGGCGACCCGGCCAAAGACTCTAACTTCATCAAAGCGGCGGAAGCGAGTTTCGGCAGCTACGACACCTGGAAGGCCGATTTCGTCGGCATCGGCAAGATGCGCGGCGTCGGTTGGGCGATGTGCTACCAGAACCCCGCGAACGGGCGTCTCTCGAACCACTGGATCACTTTGCACGAGACCGGGAACGTCTCCGGCTTCACGCCCGTGCTCGTGATGGACGTGTGGGAGCATGCTTTCCTGCTCGACTACATGCCAGCCGAACGCCCCAAGTACATCGAAGCCTTCTTCTCGAACATTGACTGGGAGGCCGTCGAACAACGTCTTAACCTCGATGCCTCTTCGCGCCCCGCCACGGCGTAAGCGCAAGCAGGCGAGCGAGGGCGAAAGTAGAAAGTGCGGGTGCGCCTGAGGGCGTTCAACTCAAGAATTAAATCAGCGCGAAGCCCTGCCCGCACTTTCGCCCCTCGCTCATCCCCTTTCGTCCCTGCTTTCGCCTTTCCTCGTTTCTATCTATACTTTCATGCGCAATCACTCGAACAACTCAGGAGGCACGTCCATGAAACTTCCCGCACGTCTCTTTTTGCCCTTTGCGCTCTACAGCCACGTCGCCGGTTCGCCCTCGCCGCCCAACCTGACCGTCACGGAACGCCCGCAGAAGATCAAAGATCAGATGCAGGCGCGCGGCCAGCAGGACGAGGCCGCGCCGACCCTGCGCTTCATCGAACCGCGCGACGGCGCGACCCTGACGGGTTCGACCGTCAACGTCAAACTCGCGCTCGCAGGCGATCTCAAAGGCTACAAGCCCGGCAAAGACCCCGCGACGAACATGGGCAATCACATCCACGTGATCCTCGACAACCAGCCCTACGAGGCTTACTACAATCTCGACGAACCGTTTGAACTGCGCAACGTGACGGAAGGCAAGCACACCTTGCGCGTTTTCGCCTCGCGCCCGTGGCACGAGAGCTACAAGAACAACGGCTCATTCCAGATGGTCACCTTCACCGTCCGGGGCGGCGGCGACGCGTCGAAACCGACGACCACCGCCTCCGGCCAGACGATGGCCGACAACCGGAACACAGGCGCGAACGCGAACGCAGCCAACGCGAATGCAGCCAACGCCAACGCGAACGCCGCTAACACTAACAACGCCGCTGCCACGCCGCCGCGCGAAGGCAAAGAGATGGCGTCGAGCCAAGCCGGGGAGATTGACCCCGCGAAGCCGCTCCTGACCTACAGCCGGCCTAAAGGCGACTACAAGGGCGCGGACGCCGAAGCGATCATGATCGACTTCTGGCTCACGAACGCGCGGCTGCAAGGCGACGGCGGCGATTACCGCGTGCGCTACTCGGTGGGCGGCGGCGAGCCGAAGTTTATAGACAAGTGGGAGCCGATCTGGTTGACGGGTTGGACTGACGGGAAGCACACCGTCAAAGTCGAACTCGTAGACCGCGACGGCAACGTCGTCGAGAACGGCGGCTACAATTCCACCTCGCGCGACATCAACGTCGCCAAGTAAACGTGTTCTGACCCGCAAGGCGCGAAGGCGCGAAGAGGCGATCAGGCCGTCTTCGCGTCTTCGCGCCTTTATGGTTAAATTCTTGCGATGAACATGACCGGGGAAAAACGCGCTCTCTTCGCCGCGCTCGCCGCCGAGGCCGCCGCGTGCCGCCGCTGCGAGGCGATGTGCGGGCGCACCGCCGTGTTGAGCGAGCGGAACGGCAGCACGGCGGCGCGCGTGATGTTTATCGGCGAAGCGCCGGGGCGGCAGGGCGGCGACCGCACGCGCGTGCCTTTTTCGGGCGACCAGTCGGGGCATAACTTCGGTCGTTATATCGCCTCGATCAACCTCGCGCGCGAAGAGATTTTTATCACCAACTCGGTACTCTGCAACCCGCGCAAAGAGTCGGGCGCGAACCGCAAGCCGAGCACGAAAGAGTCTCTGAACTGCGCGCCGTTCCTGCAACGGCAGATCGAACTCATTGCGCCGCGCGTCGTCGTCACGCTCGGAGCGGTCGCGCTTGCCGCCCTCAGTCGCATTGAGTATCATCAATTCTCACTCAAAGATTCGGCGGGTCGGGTGTGCGTCTGGAACGGGCGTCTGCTCGTGCCGCTTTATCATCCGAGTCCGCAGGTGCTCGCCTCGCACCGGCGCGAGGACGCGCAACTGCGAGACTATGCCGCGGTCGCACGCGCCATCCGGCAGAGCGTCGCGGAGGCGCACGCCGGAGGACAGGCGCACTAGAGATTGCCGGAAGAATTTTCGGAGACGCATGAACGAGACCGCCGAACAATTGACGCTCCGCACCCTGACGCTCGCGGAGACGCACCGGGCGCACGGCGCGACTTTCGCCGAGCGCGACGGCCACCTGCTCCCCGCCACCTA
>DASPJG010000608.1:0-3577 GCA_035628755.1 Pyrinomonadaceae bacterium | reverse complement strand
TGCGATTCAATTGCCGCGCCAGCCCGCCACACTTCCGGCCTATCGTCCCGATGCAAAGCGGATCGTCCAGCTCCAAAAGAAGTGTAATTGTGGGAAACCCGGAAATAAGCACAACTCTAGTTGCCCGGCGAACAAGAACTTCAACAAGAACGCCAACATCAAGGTCGCGAAACAGCAGCGTCAGGTAACGACCTTCGAAAACCTCAAGTGCTATCGTCCCGGTTGGGTTAGGAGAAACAACATCACGGAGGAGCACGTCCGAGAATGGGGTGGAAGAATCCACGGTCATTGCAGCAGCGCAGCCGATAAGGATGAAGGTGAGCAGGAACGGACGAAGACTGACCTGGCAGCCTTCAAGAGTTGGTTCACGCAACATTATGGCTGGCGATAACTGACTACCAACGACACTGCCGGAACGACCTTTCTCTGCCTCAACCGATCGGCGGCACGGTTGAGATGGAGAAAGCCCAGCGGCTAAGAAGCGTTTGAACGTGCGCCGGGCAAGCACTGTGAAAGAGCATCATTGCGCTTGAGATCATGATGAACCCAACAAATAAAAGAACACCGGGAGCGAAAGGCATCCCGCAGCCATTGAATCGGCAAGCCGGACATGCGCCTCAATTTAAGCCCGCCGTCGCTCAACTAAAGACCGGTGCGTCTGCACAGAGCATCAAGCAGCCCGTCGCACCCCCGGTCTATCGCCCGCAGGCGACGCCGAGTGCAGCGCAACCCAAAATGGCAAATGGCGCTGTGAACCAAAAGCCGCCCGTCGCGCCTCCGGCTTATCGCCCGCAACCCTTGCCCAAAGTGTTACAGACAAAGAGCGCATCCGGTCAGCCGTCAAATACAAGTCAATCGCCACGCCAGATTGTGTCGCCACGCCGGACTGTTGCGCCGCCGCTTCAAGACCCGAAACACAAGCCCATTGTGCAACCGAAAATTGTAGCGGCGGCACCGGCGACGCGCACGCCCCCGAACGCGCCGCCCGTCTACCGCCCGCAGCCCGCGCCAAAGGTCTTACAGGCGAAGGCTTCTCAATCCGGGGTGGCGGTTCCCGGCCAGCAACAGTCACCGCACAAGCCAAACGCGCGAACCGCTACTCACAATCCCGCGCCCGCCACACGCTTGACGGGCGGCGTCGTTCAGGCCTGTCTGAGCATGGACGCCACGGCAAACCTCGATTATGACGGCGACCCTGTGGGGCCTGACCTGAACGATCCGAATGTCGTGGATTTACTCGCCAGCCTCAAAAAGGACTATAAGTTCACGACATCACAACTCAAGAAGGTCAAGCAGGTCATCCAGACGGAGCCGCTCTACAACTTCAGAGGCCCGATCCACCTGACCAATTATGTGAACGACCCCGATAGCGATCCCCCGACTCTGGTGCATAACATGGAGGGCGCGACGCTGCTCGACGACATCTCAGACGAGTTCGGGAACACGTTCAAAGGAAAAGGCATCGCGTTCTCCGGTTCACGCGTGTACGCCTTAGCGCATTCCGAAGGTGCGACTTCTCTCTGGGCGATGCAGAACAGCTCGACCGGTTATATCTCAAAGAGAAACCGGGAAATCGTCGAAACGTGGCAATTCCCCGAAGCGAAGGTGCCGATTACGTTCCCCTCAAACACCAAGCGGTTGATGGAGAACGCAAACCTTCAGCGACCGACCGTGATGTTGGGCAACGCGCACGCCGAGGTCAACGAGATTGTGCAACATGCGATTCGTTCGCTTGAGGAACTACACCAAAGTCCGCATGATGTCGCTTTGATGTTCGCCAGCGACATCCAGCATTGTGCCGAATGCTACTGGGCTGCGCACGCGATGTGGAAGAAAGGGAACAAAGTGCCGGTCAATGCGACGGGCTGCGGCAACCGGCTGTTTGCGCGCTGGCGCGAACCCTGGAGCGGCTTCTATACGGAGTACGGCTCCAATCCATTTCGTAAATCTGACGGCTCGTTGCGCGGCAATCTCACAGTGGGCGAGTACCAGCCCCATGTCCTTAACGCGCGTGTCTCCGGCTCGGTCGGCAATATCTACAAATGAGCGTTGACCGGCGGCGGACTTGCGGCGCGTCCGCTGCATTTCATCTGGATGGAAAATAGTTTGAGTCAATGAACCAACCCACGCAGCCTACGAGAAACTGCGTCATGCGAAGACTGGGCTAACGGGCAAGCGGGAGGCGGAGAGAGAAAGCAGTAACCATGAATCAAAGGAAGAACGAACTCACGCAAGGGCACGGAGCGAACCGCTTACATTGTCAGCAGGCACGCAACCCGCAACTCCAAAAGCCGGGTCTGGCGCAAACGCAGATGACGATGGCTGTGCAGATGAAGAAGCAGCCTGTGTCTCTTCCCATCCATCGCCCTCAACCACAGGCCGTGCAGCCTAAAATGGGAAGTGAGACGCACTTGAAAAGGCCACCCGTTGCCGCTCCGCCTGTCTATCGCCCGCAGCCGACGCCTAAGGTCTTGCAGACGAAGATGGCATCCGGCCAGCCTTCAAACACGGGGCAACAGCCGCGCTCGTCCGTTGCGCCGCCAATTTATCGTCCCGAACCACAGAAGATCGTCCAGCCCAAAATGGCGGCGGCGCACGCGTCCGCGCTCCCCAAAACGCCGCCGGTCTATCGTCCGCAGGCGAAGCCCGCAGGCGTGCAAGCGAAGATGGCGGGCGCGCCACAGTCGAAAAATCATGCGGCTGCAAAGGCGTCCCGGCCACAGCCCGCGCCAAAGGTCTTACAAGCCAAAAAGCCTGATGCGGTGATCCAGCGGACATACGGCAGCCAGACGACCGCCCCGCAGCCCGGCAAGCTTGAATATAACTCATCCACAGACGCCACGACCGCCATGATGGTTCTATTTAGATATGACTTGGTTCTGATTGAGGAACGCACGTTCACGAGCGGGGGCGGCCTGCATGCGGAGGAGAAGGTCATCGCGAGGCTGCAAGAATTAGTCAACAACGGCACGCTCGTTCCGCAGGGTGTGCCCTCGAAGGATTACATCGTTTTCCTGAACGTCTCCAAGAGCCCCTGTTCCTCTACCTCGATGCCGGCGACCCGCACGGACGGCAATCCGGGTTGTCATGAGCGTCTCACTGCCTTAAATGTCGGAGGGCTGATCAGCGGAGGTGGAGCAAACGTCACCTTTGACGTACAGTTGGCGGCGACGAAACCTTATGCACCGAAAATCATCGGCGGGAAGCATGCCTCCACCGGCACTTACGGCGGTTTCGGAGGCGACGGCAGCGGAGGCGGCACGTTCGGGTTCGTTAGATGAGAAAGTGCGATTGCGGAGTGAGGAGGTTGACGCTAGATGAGCAAGCGACCCGGCGGTGAACTGGCGACGCGCCCGCTGCATTTCATCTGGATGGCGGATTGTTCCGGCTCGATGGATGTGGACGGGAAAATCCAGTCCTTGAACACGGCCATCAAAGAGGCGATCCCGAACATGCAGTCGGTCGCGGACGAAAACCCGAACGCGCAGGTCTTGGTGCGCGCCGTCAGGTTTTCGTCGGGCGCGCAGTGGCACGTCTCGCAGCCGACCGAGATCGCGGATTTCAAGTGGGAGGATTT
>DASPJG010000607.1:0-3804 GCA_035628755.1 Pyrinomonadaceae bacterium | reverse complement strand
GACTTCTGCGAGTTCTACGCGCGCGAGATGCTGCGCTACAGCGAGCCGCAGCCCATCGTCAGGCTCGAAGGCGAAGAGAACCGCTTGCAGTACATCCCGCTCGGCGTCGGCGTCGTCATCCCGCCGTGGAACTTCCCGCTTGCGATCATGGCGGGCATGACGGTCGCTTCGTGGGTGACGGGCAACACCGTCGTCCTCAAACCTTCGTCGGACGCGCCGACTATCGCTTACAAGTTTTTCGAGATACTGGAAGAAGCGGGGCTGCCCGCCGGAGTCGTCAACTTCATGACGGGTTCGGGCGCGGAAGTGGGCGACGTGGTGGTTGACCATCCGCGCACGCGCTACGTCGCCTTCACCGGCTCGAAGGAGATCGGCCTGCGCATCAACGAGCGCGCCGCCCGTCATCAGGAAGGGCAAATCTGGATCAAGCGCGTCGTGGCGGAGATGGGCGGCAAGGACGCGATCATCGTGGATGCCGACACCGACCTGGATGATGCGGCGACGGGCGTCGTGCAGTCGGCTTTCGGCTTTCAGGGTCAGAAGTGTTCCGCCTGTTCGCGCGCGATCATCCACGCGGACGTGTACGAGCCGATGCTTGAGAAGATCGCGGAGCGCACCGGGAAACTCAAACTCGGCGATCCGACCGACGGCGCGACGAATCTCAGCGCGGTGATCAACCAGAAGGCTTTCAAGACGATCAGCGAGTATATCGAAAAGGGAA
Organism: Pyrinomonadaceae bacterium; assembly: GCA_035628755.1. Lineage (GTDB taxonomy): Bacteria > Acidobacteriota > Blastocatellia > Pyrinomonadales > Pyrinomonadaceae > JAIVJZ01. Next base: position 3,083 of record DASPJG010000607.1, on the reverse strand, counting down.
CGTCAGACGGCGGGCGCGTGATCGCGGGCGGCGGCTCGGACGGCGAGCAGGGCTTTTACATCGAGCCGACCGTCATTGCCGACGTGAAACCCGGCGACCGCATCGAGCAGGAAGAAATCTTCGGCCCCGTCCTCGCCTGCATCCGCGCGCAGGACTTCGACGACGCGCTCAGGATCGCCAACGACACCGAGTACGGGTTGACCGGCGCGGTCTATACGAACGACCCGGAGAAGCTGGAACGCGCGAAGCGCGAGTTCCACGTCGGCAATCTCTATCTCAATCGCAAGTGTACGGGCGCGCTCGTCGGCGTCCATCCCTTCGGCGGCTTCAACATGTCCGGCACGGACTCGAAGGCGGGCGGGCGCGATTACCTCGGCCTCTTCATGCAGGCGAAAGTCTGGGCGGAGAAGGTGCGCGCCAACGAGAACGCGAAAGAGAAACGCACGGCCATCTGAAGCTTAAACCGGCTCTTTAAACCCACGGAGCAAAGCGAACATGCACTTTCATCCCCCCTTCGCGCGCTGGCTGCGCGCGGCATTGTTGCTGCCACTGTTCCTCGGCGGCGGCTTTGAGATAACCCCGGCGCAGCAGCGTCCGGCTGCATCGTCGGCTGCGGCGCGGGAATCCGTCATCTTCGCCGTCACGCGGCGCGGCGACGCGCTTTTCGAGTTCGAGCCGATCACGATCTACTGGCGCGGGACGTTCGCCGCTTCGATCACGGGCGAATCGAGTACCGCCGAACTGACGCGCTTTGCCGGAAACTATTACCGCGCGGGTCAACGCTACCGCCTCATCTGGGGCGGCGCGGAGGCGGGCACGGTAGTCGCCAAACAGTCGCAGCGCGAGAGCGATTGTGCCAAAGCCGCCGCGACCGCCGACGTGCAGACGACCGTGCAACTCGGCGGCAACCGCATGGCGTTGGCGACCAACTCTTCCTTGCCCGGCCTCGCCAAATCGTCGCGGCGCGCGCCGACCGATGCGGAGCGCGCGCAGGTCAAATCTCAGGTCGAGAGGATTTTCCGCGAGAAGGGCGTGCCCGCAGGCGCGCTCGACAAGTTGCAGACGATCAACCTCACGGCCACCGATCTGAACAAAGACGGCGTGGCCGAGTTGATCGGCACGTACTTGATCCGGCGCGGCGAGACGGCAATTTCCATAGACACGTTGTTTGTGCTGGCCGAGCCTACAGCGGCGGGCGAGGTCAAGATCGGCGTCGCGCGCCACGCGCAAATGAAGGGCGAAGACTTCTCCGACCCGGAGTCGCTGGAGAGCGTCGGCCAGAGCGCGTTCCAGACGGAGGTTCTGCTCGATCAATTCGACGTGGACGACGACGGGACGGGCGAGGTCTTCACCATCAGTTACAGCTTTGAAGGCACGAACTACACGATCTACAAGAAGGGCGCGCAGGGGTGGAGCGCGGTTCGGGAATTTTACAACTACAGGTGCGCCTACTGAGCGGCGCAACAGACGAGAGCGGCGCAAAACTATAGGGGCAGGACTTAACCTCTGCCCGCTCAGGTTGCAAAAGCAGGGGCAGGGCTTATCCCGCCCCTGCAAACTTATTCAAGCATGCGTTTAGTTTTCATGGGCACGCCGGAGACAGCCGTGCCGACGCTCGGGCGGTGTCTGGATGACGGGCACGAGGTCGTCGCCGTGTGGACGCAGCCGGACAGACCGGCGGGGCGCGGCAACAAGCTGAGCGCGCCGCCCGTCAAAGCGTTTGCCCTGACACACGGCCTCACCGTGCATCAACCCGCGAAAATCAAGACGGACGAGGCGCGCGAGTTGTTCGCGTCGCACGAGGCGGACGCGTGCATCGTCGTCGCCTACGGGCGCATCCTTCCCGCTTCCTTTCTCAGCGCGCCGCGTCGCGGTTGCATCAACGTTCATTTCTCGTTGCTGCCGAAATACAGGGGCGCGGCTCCCGTTAACTGGGCAATCGTGCGCGGCGAAACGGAGACGGGCGTGACGACGATGCAGATGGACGAGGGACTCGATACCGGCGCGATCTACCTGCAACGCGCGACGCCCGTGGGCGACGCCGAAACCGCGCCGCAAATTCTGGCGCGACTCGCCACGCTCGGCGCGGAACTGCTCGGCGAGACTCTGGCGCGTCTCCACGAACTCGAACCGCGCCCGCAACGGGAAGCTGAGGCGACGCACGCGCCCATCCTCCGGCGCGAGGACGGGCTGGTTGATTGGGGCGCGAGCGCGTTTGAGATAGACCGCCGCGTGCGCGGCTTCCAGCCGTGGCCGAATGCGCACACGCAGTTTCGCGGGCAGCGGCTCGTCATCCATCAGGCCGTTCCGCGAAACGCGTCCGAAGAACCGGCGGTTGAGACGCCGCAGGCGGGCAACACGTTCAACGGAGTGATCGCTAAAGCGCAGGGCGACGATCTCGAAATCGCCTGCGGCGAGAGCACGCGCCTGCGCCTGTCGGAAATTCAACTCGAAGGTAAGCGGCGCATGAGCGCGCGCGACTTCATCAACGGCATGCGCGTGCGCGCGGGCGAGCGAGTGGGCGCGGAAGCGGAGCGTTGAGCCGTCAGGAAACGACGCCGGAGGAAGAGCCTCGCCCCGTCTGCCTTCACCTTGAACTCTACTTCTTGTCCCTTCGCTCCACATTTATATGGCGATTCGCGTGGTCAAAAAAAACGGGGGTCGCGGCGCGGCGAAGAAAGAGGGAAGCGCGCGGCGCGTGTCGGCTTCGCGTCGCGCCGCGGCGGAGATTTTGCGCCGGGTGGAGGAAGACGGGGCATACGCGGCGGTGCTTCTGGCGAGCGCGGGCGAAGAGTTGCGCGCGGATGATCGCGCGCTCTGCTACGAACTCGTGCTCGGCGTCCTGCGCCGCCAACTCTGGCTCGACAAGTTGATCGAACACTACGCCGGGCGCGACGCCGCGAGCCTCGATGCGCCCGTGCGTCGCGCTTTGCGGCTCGGACTTTACCAGTTGCGTTTTCTCACGCGCATCCCCGCGTCAGCCGCCGTCAATGAATCCGTCAATCTCGCCCACGAGGCGCGGCTGCGCTCGGCGGCCAACTTCATCAACGCCGTGCTGCGCCGCGCCACGCGCGAGGCGGATT
>DASPJG010000606.1:0-2875 GCA_035628755.1 Pyrinomonadaceae bacterium | reverse complement strand
GTTCGTCGTCATCACGATGGGCGGCCTCACCTGTCAGGCTCAGTTCCGGCTGATGAAGAAGCCCAACCCGTATATGAATGACGGCAACCCGCACTGGCTCAGCAAAGACCTGCGGGTCTTCCAAATCTCGCCGGAGGGCTTCCCGAAAGGGAGCCTCACGCAGTTTGCGCCCGGCGACACACCCGAAACTTTTCTCGACAAACTCCTCACAGAGTTCGACGGGCTGCCCGACACAGCCGAGCACCCCTTCCGCCAGCTCGCCACCGGGCAGGAGGGCGAGGGCATTTTGGAAATGGCGACCACCGTCGATGGCAAGAGTGTTTATAACTTCGCCATCGCTAAGGTGCGTTACAAGTCAATCTCCCAACCGGCGAGCGGCGTGCGCGTGCTGTTCCGTCTCTTCAACACGGTCGGCACGGCTTTGGAGTGGACGACGACCACCACTTACCGGCGCGAGGTGAAAGGCCCGGCTGGCCGCGATACCGTTGCGCTCCTGGGCATGACCGGCGGCGGCGCGGGTGAGATCATCTCCATTCCTTTCTTCGCCTCCCCGCGCGTGACGCCGCAACAGAAGATGCAGGATCAGGAGGACGACCTCAACAAGCGCGAGATGCCCGGACAGGGAGCGACGGAAACGACCCGCTACTTCGGCTGCTGGCTCGACTTCAATCAGGAGAAGCATCACTTCCCGCTCTACCCGATGGGCGACGGCCCCTACTCGGAAGACCCTCTCGCGGGCGGGCCGCTCTATTCCGTCCTCGATCTGATTCGCAACTACCACCAGTGCCTGATCGCCGAAATCTACTTCGAGGACGACAAGATCAACTTCGGCGACACGCCCGGTTCAAGCGACAACCTTTCGCAGCGCAACCTCGTGCTGGAGATGTCATCGAACCCCGGCGACGAGGCGAGCCGCCGCGTGGCCACCACCATGTGGGTCAGACCTTCGCAGGTGCCTAAGGACACGGGCGTCCACCCGCTCGCCAGAGCCGCTGCCGGTTCGGCGGCTTTCCGGCGGCTCAGGCACGACGAACTGGTGATCTGGTGGAAGAACCTGCCGCGCGGCGCGTCAATCGATCTCTACATGCCGTCCGTTGATGTAGACGAGATGCTGCGCTTGTCTCGCTACCGCGCGAGCGCAAACCCGCTGTTGAAAGTTGACGCCCACACGATACGTTCCACCCGCCGCAGCGTCACCTACATCCCGCTGCCGGGCGGCCTGACAAAACTCATCCCCTGCCTGCTCTCCGTCCAACTGCCCGAAGGCGTGACGGCGGGGCAGGAGTTTCGCGCCGTCGTGCAGCAGTATTCGGAGCGGGAGCGGAAAGTCATCGGGGCTGTCGAGCTACGCATCCCCGTGCAGCATGAAGAGGCGATCCTGCCGGGCGAGTTGAAGAAGTTGGCCGTGCTCAAGTACATCAAGACCAAAATCCCGCAGAGCGACCGCTGGTTCCCGGTCTTCGAGCGTTACGTCCGGTACATGGGCGACCGTGTGCGCGGGCTTGGCGGCGACCCCGACGCTGTCGAGCCGACAAACCACGTCACCACCCGACCGGGGACAGGCCAGCCGCAACCGGACGGCGAGGCGCAGACCTTTGAAGGTAAAGTGGCGAGCCTGCTCTACAACTGTTTCGGCGACTTCGAAGGCTTCGTCCTCGACACCTGCGGCGAACGCAGGGTCATTAAGGCTTGCGAGCCTGCAATTGAGGAGGTGGTCAGGCGAGCATGTCGAGAACGAACCACGATCAGCGTCAGCGTCGGTAGCGGCGGGCGCGGCGGCCTGCGCAGGATCGCCGTACATTGCTGCTAGAACAAGGGCGTGTCGCGCGGGTTGATCCAGGGCGAATGAAAACTTCGCAATAGAGACGCTCGCGCAAACGCCTCTCGCCGAAATGACTGTTAATAAAAACGGGGCTGCCGTCCTGCACTGTCGTGCCTGGCGGCAGCCCCGTCGGTCACACTCAGGAGGGAAGTGCGACGAATTTTTATCGCGGCACGCTCGCGGCGGGCGGCAGATACTTACTGACGCCTGCCGCTGGCGTTAAAGCGTCTCAACGCGATTTCTGCATCGTGATGATGACCAGCGGCGATTCGCCGGAGGTGCGGCTGTAGGCCACCCAGTAGCCCGCCTGCGGGTAGGGCTTCATCTGGTAGAGCGAGCCGTCCGGCTTGGCTTCGATGTCCGTGCCGATCACGGCCACGGGTGCGGGCGCGCCGCTATCCTTGCCCATATAGGTGGCGATGATCGCGCTCGCCTTGCCGTCCTGATAGTAGATGCGTGCGCGCTCCTTCTCGGAGAAGACGTAGAAATCCATCGCGTCCGATTTCTCTTGCGGCTTGCCGAGCTTGGCGCGCACCTCATCCGCGCTCATGCCGATGCGAACACCTTTGTACTCGCGGTAGAGGGGTTCGACCACACCCTTCGCGGCCACACTCTCGCCCGCCGGGGTCGTGGCTTCCCTCATTGTCTTACTCGCCGCTTCCGACGGCGTAGCTTCCGCAGCGGGCGGATTCGCCTGCGGCGGCTGAGTCTCTGTTTGCGGCGTCGGCGTCGGGACAGGTTTTGTCGGCGACGCGTCCTGTGCTGCGGCGGTAGCGGCGAAAACCAGAGTTATCGCGGAGATTGATGCGACTGCCCGTGCCTTGCATAACTGTTCTCTAATAAAATTTTTTAACATCTCAGGAAAGCCTCCACTTGTGGTCGAAATTTACACCCTGAGGATAGCGGAGGACGGAGGGCGGCGAAACGGTGGTTTTACTCAGTGGGCGTAGGTGATAACACTTATCAGGCTTTTAAGGAGACGCGGCTGCTCAGGAGTTGCCGCCCGTTTTGGCGCGGTCGAGGACGTAGCGGGCGATCTCGACGCGGTTGCCG
>DASPJG010000605.1:0-2714 GCA_035628755.1 Pyrinomonadaceae bacterium | reverse complement strand
GGCGCGGAAGCTTGCCGTCGATCTCGATGTCGCAGGTGCGCAGTTGGAAGGTGCGGTTGATGAGATCGATGGTGCGGCGAGCGAGCGAGGCCGGGAGGAAAGGGCCGAAGTAGAGCGCGCCGTCGCGCTGGATGCGGCGCGTGATCATGACGCGCGGAAACGGCTCGTTGATCGTCAGTTTCAGGTGCGGGTATTGCTTGTCGTCCTTGAGCCGTATGTTGTAATGCGGCTTGTGCTTCTTGATGAGGTTCGATTCGAGGACGAGGGCTTCGACCTCCGTGTCGGTGACGATGAATTCGAGGTCGCGTATGCGGCGGACGAGTTCGCGCGTCTTGCGGTCGTGGCCGCGCTCGGACTGGAAGTAGGAGCGCACGCGGTTGCGCAAGTTCTTCGCCTTGCCGATGTAGATGATCCTGCCCGCCTCGTCCTTGTGTATGTAGACGCCGGGCGAGACGGGCAGATTTCTGAGTTTCTCTTCGAGGGTCAACTTTATCTCGCCTCTGCTGGAGACTTGCGCTCGTGCGAACAATTATCCGGTGAGGTTTTAGTTTAACCCAACCTCGCGCTTATCACTAAATTTGGCGACGGGAGAAACTGCACACGGCGACGCCGCGCGAACACGAAGCACAGGCCGCACGGTAAATCTCCGCGCCGCTTCGCGCTATGGCCTTCACGCCCTTTGCGGTTAAGCCGTGCTCTTGCTACAACAGACGCGCTTTGCGAGGAGCGGAAATTGATGCGATTCCCTTTCACGTTACCGGAGGAGAGAGAGTTCGACGCGGTCGGCTTCGGCCTGAACGCCGTGGATCATCTGATCGTCGTGCCCGCGTATCCGGCCTTCGACACGAAGACCCGTTTCAACACGCACTTGCAGGCGGCGGGCGGGCAGACGGCCTCTGCGATGGTCGCCTTGAAGCGTCTCGGCCTGCGCACGGCCTACGCCGGTCGCTTCGGCTCGGACGCGGAAGGCCAATTCGGGTTTGCGACGCTCAAGGATGAAGGCGTTGATGTCGAGTTTGCGCAGGTGGTCGAGGGCGCGCGCAATCAAGTCGCGTTCATCCTCATAGACGCACGCACGGGCGAGCGCACGATCCTCTGGGATCGCGACCCACGGCTGGCCTACACGGCGGAAGACGCGCCCGCCGAATTCGCCGCGCGCGGGCGCGTGCTGCATCTGGACGCGCACGACCCTCCAGCCTGCGCCCGTCTCGCACGCGCCGCACGCGCCGCGGGCACAATCGTCTCCGCCGACATAGACAACATCTACGAAGGCTTGCCCGAACTTCTCCCGCACATAGACGTGCTCATCTCATCCTCCGAGTTTCCGCACCGCCTGACCGGCATCACAGGCGAGCGCGCCGCGCTCGTGGAACTGAAGACGCGCCTCCACAAAAACGCCCTCGTCGGCATGACGCTCGGCGCGCGCGGCGCGGTGCTCTACCACGCAGGCCAATTCCTGACCGCACCCGCCTTCCCCGTCCCTGGCGGCTGCCGCGATACGACCGGCGCGGGCGATGCCTTCCACGCGGGCTTCCTCTACGGCCTGCTGCAAGGCGAAGAGATCGAGAGTTGCTTAACTTTCGGCTGCGCCGTCGCCGCCCTCAAATGCCGCGACCTCGGCGCACGCGCCGCACTCCCGACGGCGCACGAGTTAAACCAGTTTCTCGCCGCCGAGGGAGAAACATCCTGAGAGCCGTGGACGAGAGGCTGTCCGAAAGCTGAGATTGTCTTTGCTCCGCCACCGACTCCATCCCCCGCCCCTGCTCTGGAATAATTTGACTTGCCTCTAAAGGGCGACTATCATCCCCGCACCTTCGAATTTGTGCCCTCTTCCGGCACGCCTGTTAGAAACTATATAGACCGATCCTATATAGCACCGGAGCGTCCTCATCGGGTTAGGCCGTAATCCGCCGCGAATGCTCCCCTCGACCCTCGTAAGGAGAATCTCACATGAATATGTTTGCGCGCGTCTGCCGTGTTATGGCAACCGGGCTGTTGTTGTCAGCCGTTGCCGCCTTCTATTTCTCTTCCATCTCATCAGCCGCAAGCACGACCGCCGTGCCCACCCTCGACGGCATTGATACAGGCGCGCGCGCCACCGGCTCGCCGAGTGCGGCCACGAATCGCCCGGTCGCTTTCAGGTACGACCCGTCGCAAACCGTCAACCCGAGTCAACTCCCGGCGGGCGGCTCCGTGACTTTCAGCACAACCATCGTCGTCAACCCCTACGCCGCCAACTGGACGGCGAGCGGCAATCTCGTGACCGTCGGTTTCCTGCGCGAGATCGCGTCTGAGACGCCCGACGGCAACACGCCTTTCGCCGCCGCGCACGACGGCGATCCCGCCATCTGGTTCCAGAACAACAACCCGCAGGGCATCGGCATGTGCTGGAACAAACATTTCTTCATCAACGGCAACTTCGAGTTTGGCAACGGCGCGCTCTGCGGCCTGCCGGAAGACAACTCGGCGCAGACGGCAGCCGAACCCGGCTCTCGCGTCAACTACTACATCACCATCTTCGCCAACAACACCTTCCGCCTCGTCGTCGAACATCTCGACGCCGACGGCGAGCGTCTGCGCAACCTCAACACCATCGGCTCGAACCCGCAGGTCATCACCGGCGCGCTGCCGCACCCGGCAAACTCGAACTACCACCCTTACGTTCGCACGCGCGCCGGTCACGACACGGGCGGCAACGGCATCGCCGACCCCGA
>DASPJG010000604.1:0-2488 GCA_035628755.1 Pyrinomonadaceae bacterium | reverse complement strand
TTGAGTTCTGCGCTCTCCCCTTGACGCCCTTTCCTTTCATCCTTTCCGCCCCGGTTTCTGACCTATGAACCGTCAACGCCTACAGACGTGGTTGCTGCGTGTGGCCGGGTCGGTCGAGATACTGGCCTTCGTCGCGGTCTTGATGCCGCGTTCATGGATGGAGACGTCGCACGCGTGGCTGGGGCTGGGCGAGATGCCGCAAGGGGCGGTTCTCATGTACATGATCCGGCAGGCGTCCTACGTCTACGGGATGCACGGCGTGCTGCTGTGGATTCTGGCTTCGGACGTGGTGCGCTACAGGCCGCTGGTACGCTTCACGGGCTTCACGTTCCTGCTCGCCGCGCCCGTCTTCCTCATCATCGATCACACGGCGGGGATGCCGCTCTACTGGACTGTCTCCGACACGGCGGGCTGCGCCTTCTTCGGCGCGGCGCTCCTCTGGCTCACACGCGACGGCGACGACGCCGGACAAAGCGAAGGGTGAGCGCGGAGCATTCGAGCGGTTGAATCCTTGCCGTGAGGCGCGCGGAGTTATTTAAAGCGGAGAAGGCTCTCGACGGGAATGTCCCCGTCAATTACCGTTGCGTGATTTTCGCACAATCTCAATCAGAGCCTCTAATTTTTGATTCATATGCGCCTGCGAATCCGCCAGCCGCACCAGAGCCTCGTCGGTTCTAATCTGCGCGTCGGTCAAAGCAGCGATCTTGGCTTCCGAATTTGATTGCCTTGCGCCCAACTCATTAATCCATGACTCATGCCGGTCAGCACGTTCGCTGGCGTTACGAGCCAACTCGACGAGCATCTTAAACGATTCCTCAAGGCTAGCTGCGCGCTCGTCTTGTTTAGCAAGAAGTTGTTCAAGGTTAGCTGCGCGCTCTTCCTGATTGGCGGCGAGTTCGGCCAGTGTCGCGTAAGCATTTTCGAGTCGTAATAATCTTCTTTCTTCGTCAGTCATAGCGATGCACGCTCCGAAGGTAAATATTGATCATCTCGCTTGAGTCTAGCTCACAGTAAGCTCAAGGCCAACAGGCGCAACAGGCGTTTATTATTCTGTTCGCCGTTCAACGCTTGCGCCCTCCGCGCCGCGCGTACTTGCGTTTGATCTCTTCGTGGCGCACGTCGCCGGGGAGTTTGTCGGGGAGGTCGAGGGCGTCGTCGATGAGGGCTTCGGTGTGAATGCCCGCCATACGCGCATATTCTAAAAGAATCTGTAACGGCGGCTCGTTTCTTCCTGTCTCGAACTTTGAAATTCTGTCAGAGGTGACAGATTCTTCAGGCCATAAACGTCTCCACATGTCGCTCTGAGAGAGGCCGAGCGCGGTGCGAATATGTAGGAGTTTTTTGGCTAAGTGCTCCGGTTTCGGACGCGCATACCCCATCAGGAGTTACCTCCTGATGAAGTTGCCAGCACAATAATATGCTTGCTTCTACGTACAGTTATACGTAGAATGTCTTTGCGTAACCTGTTCGCCGAGAGAGTTGGCCTGCCAGACTCAACGGCGATGCTCATCACTCGCTTGAGCCTGAGGTTGAGGTGAGCTACGCATGCGACCGTCGCGGATTTTCAACCTTATAGAACTCTCGCATCTTACCAGAACCTCATGCTCATGGACATAGACGACCCTTGCCGCCACTTGCGCATGCCGTGGAGACGCATCGTGATTCAACCCGCCGTCCTCTACGTCGAGAACAACCGCTTGCTCTCCCAACTCGTGACCGACCTGCTCGACCTTGCGGGCTGGCACGTCTGGCGCGCGGGGAACGGGACGGAGGCGCAGATGTTCCTGCAACATGAGCAACGCTTCGCCCTCTTGTTAGTGGACAACGAGTTGCCCGATACGACCGGAACAGAGTTAGTGAAGTTCGCACGGACGCTGGCGCACCGCCGGTCGCTGCCGATCATTCTGTTTTCGATAGAAGATTGCGAGGAGGAAGCGAAGGCGGCGGGTGCGGACGAATTCTTGCGCAAGCCGCACGACCTGTTTCGGTTGATGGAGATTGCACGCAAGCTGGTCGCGTCGCAGGGCAAGAAAGCGTAGTGCGTGCCAGCGAGGTTGTGCTCGATAGTCCGTGCCGTGAGTTTATGGATTGCCGCTCGCGTCGGGCGGTCGAAATATCCGCGCGCAGCTTGCCTGTCGCTCGCTTCCCTGCCCTTTACCCGTTGCCCTTTTCCCGTTGTACAATCAAGGCATGTCACAGCAGGAAGCGAAAGAGTCGAGAGAGAGTGGGGCGACGCGCGTCGAACGCGATTCGATGGGCGAGATCGAAGTGCCCGCGGATCGTTATTACGGCGCGCAGACGCAGCGTTCGTTGATTCATTTCAACATCGGTTATGACCGGATGCCGCGCGAGATGATCCGCGCGCTCGGCGTGTTGAAGCAGGCCGCCGCGCTCGTCAACGAAGACCTCGGCAAGTTGCCGCCGGACAAGGCGCGCCTCATCGTCGCGGCGTGCGAGGAAGTGATCGAGGGGAAACTCGACGAGCATT
>DASPJG010000603.1:0-2885 GCA_035628755.1 Pyrinomonadaceae bacterium | reverse complement strand
GTGGCGACAAAGGTGGAGCGCAGGACTTCGTGACGACGCGTGATCTCGGTCAGCGTGCGTTCGAGCACGGAGATGTCGAGCCGCCCGTTCAGTCGCAGCACAGCCGGAATGTTGTAAAAGAAGCTGCCCGGTTCCAGTTGGTCTAGGAACCAGAGCCGCTGTTGCGCAAACGAGAGCGGGAGAATCTGTTCTCGCGAAACGGGCTTGAGGGGCGCGGTGGAGATTCCCTCCCCGGCTCGCATCGCCTCTTCGATCCGCATCGCCAGACCGGACGGCGTGGAATTTTCAAACAGCGCGCTCAAGGGCACTTCGACGTTGAAAGTTTCACGCACGCGCGACATGATCTGTGTGGCGAGCAGGGAATGCCCGCCCAGTTCGAAGAATTCGTCATCACGCCCGACGCGTTCGACATCGAGCACGCTCGCCCAGATGCTCGCCAGCAGTTCTTCCACAGGCGTTCTGGGCGCGCTGAACTTCGTATCAGGCTCAGATTCGACCGACTCCACCGCCGTTAGTGCTTTGCGATCAACCTTACCGTTGGGAGTGAGGGGCAGGGCGTCCAACATCACCACCTGCGCTGGCAGCATGTAGTCCGGCAGACGCTGCTTCAACTGCGCGCGCAACTGCCCCGCGCTCAACTCCGCGAACTCTGCTCCGCCGCGCCGCACACAATAAGCCACCAGCCGCTTCTCGCCTTCCGCGCTCTCCCTGACCATCACCGCACAGTCCTCGATGCCGCTCTGCTCGCGCAATGCCGCTTCCACCTCGCCCGGCTCGATGCGGAAGCCGCGTATCTTGACCTGCTGGTCGTTGCGCCCCAGATATTCCAGATCGCCGCCCGGCAGGAAGCGCGCGAGATCGCCGCTCCGGTAGAGCCGCGCTCCAGGCTGCGCGCTGTAGGGGTGCGGGATGAAACGCTCGGCGGTCAACGCAGCCTGATTCAGATAGCCGCGCGCCACACCCGCGCCGCCCACGTACAACTCGCCGGGCACGCCGACAGGCACAGGCCGCAACTCACGGTCGAGCACGTACACCTGCAAGTCGGGAAGCGCGACGCCGATCCGGCTGCCGCCGCCCGAGCGCGCGTCGGCAAAAGTCAGCGGGCGATATGTGACATGGACGGTGGTTTCCGTGATGCCGTACATGTTGACGAGGCGCGGACGTTCGTCGCCGTGCCGTTCAAACCACGGCTTCAAGCTCGACAGTTCCAACGCCTCGCCGCCGAAGATGACGAAGCGCAGCGCCAGTTGTTGACCCGCGCCCGCAGACTCTTCCGCCGACATGAGTTGGCGGAAGGCGGAAGGCGTCTGGTTGAGGACGGTAACGCGCTCGCGGACGAGCAACTCGTAGAATTCTTCGGGCGCGCGGCTGACGGCATGAGACACCACGACGAGCCGCCCTCCGTAGGCGAGCGCGCCCCACAGTTCCCAGACCGAGAAGTCGAAGGCGTATGAGTGGAAGAGCGTCCAGACATCGGCGGCATCGAATTTGTAGTATTGCTCGGTCGCCGCGAAGAGGCGCGTGATGTTTTCGTGCGTCACCAGCGCGCCCTTCGGTTGCCCCGTCGAGCCTGACGTGTAGATGATGTAGGCCAGATTGTCAGGGTGCGTCAGTTGCGCCGGGTTATCTTCCGGCTGGCTCGCAAGTTGGTCTGCGTCCGCATCGAGCAGCACCACGTTTGCGCGCGCGGAGCCGGTTCTGTCCGCAAACTTCTGCACGGTGACGAGCGTGTGGAGTCCGGCATCGCCGAGCAGGAAGGAGAGCCGTTCATCCGGGTAGGAAGGATCGAGCGGGACATACGCGCCGCCCGCCTTGAGCACGGCGAGCAACGCCACGACCATCTCCGGCGAACGCTCCAACATCAAGCCGACCCGCGCTTCCGCCCCGACCCCGGAAGCCCGTAGGTGATGTGCGAGACGGTTGGCGCGCGCGTTCAGTTCCGCGTAGGTCAGCGAGGCTTCATCAGAAACGAGCGCGACGGCATCGGGTCTGCGCGCGGCCTGCTGCTCGAACAGTTCGTGGATGCAGGCGGTCGCGGGATAAGAGGTCTGCGGAGAGTTCCATTCGACAAGCAGTTGTTCGCGTTCCGGCTCGGAGAGGATGTCAACATCGGCGAGCCGCTGTTCGGCGTCAGAGGACAGGCTCTGAATGATGCGGCGGAGATGGCCGAGCATTCGTGAAATCGTGCTGTCGTCGAACCGGCTGGTGTCATACCACATCTTCAACAGCAACTCGCTGGTTCCTTTAGCGAGCACGGTGAGCGGGTAGTTTGTCCTGCCGTGGGCGTGAATGTCTCCTACTTCCAATTGCCCGCCGCCGCCTCCTCCGCGCTCGAAGTCGTAGGGCGGATAATTCTCATAGACGAGGATGCTGTCGAACAGGCGCATGCTGCGCGGTATCTCGCTCCAGCCGTGCACCTGCGCCAGCGTGCTGTACTCAAACTGCCGCTGCTCGGCCTGCCGCGCCTGTAGCTCTTGCAGCCAGCCGCCGACCGACGCCTCGGGCGGCACGCGCACGCGCGTCGGCAAGGTGTTGATGAAGATTCCGACGATCTTTTCAACGCCGTGCAGAGATGGCGGGCGGCCTGATGAAGTGACGCCGAAGATGACATCGGCTTCATTGCTGTAGCGGCTCAAGAGCAAGCCCCACGCGCCCTGCACCAGAGTGTTCACGGTCACATGGAGGCGCTTGGCCGCTTCGTGCAGGCGTTGCGTCTCGTCAGCCGTGAAGCTGATCTCCTGCTCGTCGTAGTCGGGGCTGTCGGTCTCTGCGTTTGGCGCGGCTTTGCCGACCTCAATGGCGGTCGGAGCGGTGCGCCCCTCAAGCGTCGCGCGCCAGTAAGTCTCCGCGCTATCCGCGTCCTGTTGGTGCAGCCACGCGATGAA
>DASPJG010000602.1:0-2515 GCA_035628755.1 Pyrinomonadaceae bacterium | reverse complement strand
GGCGCGCACCACGTCGCCCAGACGTTGACGAGCGCGCGCCGACCCGGTTTCAACTGCTTGCGCAGAGAGGTGGCGACGCGCCCTATGGGCTTCAGCGCCAGTTCCGGCATCGGCTGCCCGACTTTGATCTTCAACCCGAGCGCAAACGTTTCCGTGCGCGTCAGCGGGTCGGGCAGGCTCGCGCCGCGCGCGACCGTCATTTCCTGCGCGCGCCCCGTGCCTTCTCGAAGCAACAGGGTCGCGCCCGCTCTGGCTTCGCCCGCGAACCGCTCGACTTTGCCGTGCGGCCACGTCACTTCGATCCACTCGGCGCGGTCGTCGCGTCCGAGGCCGAACAGGAGGCGCGGGTCATGCTGCGAGATGAAACCCGTACCGCCGTCCTTGATCTTCGTGAGCGTGCCCTGCGAAGTCTTGACGCGGACGATTGCGCTGAAAGCGTCGCGCCCGGTGCGCTCGTTTCCTTCGAGCGCGACGCGCAGCCAGTTGTTTCCCTGCCCGACGTTGTTGCGGAACAGCAGATGAGCCTGACCCTGAATCGTCGTCGAGAACACGTCGAGGTCGCCGTCGTTGTCGAAGTCTGCGAAGACGCCCGCGCGGCCATCCGTGATCGAGTCAATGCCGGAGACGCCGGAGATGTCCATGAACTTCTTCGTGCCCAGATTCAGATAGAGCGGGTCGCGTTCGTAGCCGCTGAAGGAGAAGCCCTCGCCGAACATCAACTGAGTTTGATCCGTGCGCAGCGCGCCGGATTCTTCCTTGCCATCATTTTTTTGCGTCACGACCTGACGCCAGAAGTGGCTTCAAGTGTCCTTCATGGACTTGCCGGAGATGAAACCGTTCGGCGTGTAGATGTCTTCCCAACCGTCGTTGTCGAAATCTATGAAGCCGCCGCCCCACGCCCAGCCGCCGCCGAAGCCGCCCACCTCCGAAGTCACGTCCTTAAACTTCCCGCCGCCCTGATTCTCGAAGAGGTTGTTGCCCGCCGCGAGTTTCTTCAAGACGTTGTCCTTCGCGCTCTGGTTCGGGAAGAGACGCGAGAGGATGCGGTTGCCCGCCGTGGAAGACATGTTCGAGGCGTGCACGTCCAGCAGGCCGTCGTTGTTGTAGTCGCCGAAGGAGACGCCCATGCCGTTGCCGGGGTCGAGGACGCCGCGTTCTTTCGCCTCGTCCGTGAATTTGTCGCCCTGATTGATGAACATCGCCTTCTCGCCGAAATCGTTGGCGACGTAGAGATCAATGCGCCCGTCCGCGTTCACGTCTGCGAAGGCCGCCGCGTAGCTCCAACGGCTGTCGTCCACGCCCCAACGCTTCGCCTCTTCCTTGAACGTGCCGTCAGGCTGGTTGATGAGCAGCAGGTTCGGCGTGCCGTTCGTCGCGCGAAACCAGGAGTCGGGCGTGATCTGCCCGTAGCGATTGTAGGAGGTGACGTAGATGTCCTGCCGCCCGTCGGCGTTCACGTCGCCCGCGACCGCGCTGAAGCCGATGGCCGAGATGCTCCCGACGCCCGACTCCTGCGACACGTCGCGAAACTCCAGCTTGCCGTCAGGCACGAGCCGGTTCTCGAACAGGACTTGCGCGCCGACGTTTGAGATGAACACGTCGCCATCGCCGTCGTTGTCGTAGTCGAAGACGAGCGGGGCGACGCCGGTCGCCAGCAGTTTCACGCCCGCTTCGTCGGACGCATCATTGAAGCGTCCCTTGCCGTCGTTCAGATAGAGGAAGTTGCGCGCGGGCGCGGTGACGAAGAGGTCGATCAGGCCGTCGCGATTGAAATCCGAGGCCGCCGCGCCGTGCCAGACGAAGCCGCCGTTGCCCGCCGATCCGAATGCCGGGAGGCTCGCGCCGACGCCCGCCGGGATCGCCACCTCCGAGAAGAGATCGGTCGTCGCCACCAGCGAATCGAGCGAGACGAGCGCGAACGTGTCGAACTGCCAACGCTTCGAGGCGTCGTAGCGCGCGTTGACGTTTGCGACGCCGCGCGCCCATTCGCGCTTGCCCTCCGTGTCGCGCCCGATGACATAGAAGGCGACGCGCGCCTTGCCCGTCGCGCCGACCACGGCGGTCGGCTCTTTCGCGCCCGCCACGGCCTGCGCGCTCTCGTCGAAATTCGCCTCTTTGACTTTGAAGCGCGCGTCTTCGATCTCGGAAAAGTGCGAGAGAAAGTCCGACCAGCCCTCCATGAATTCTTCGCGGCTGATCTTCGGCAGGCGCGGCACGGCGGAGGGGTCGGGCGTCGGAGACGGAAGATTCATCTTCGACACTTCCGAACGGCCTGTGACGTGGCGCGGCGGCGCGCTCCTGACGGGCGGGCGCAACGTCCAGTTGTGCGCGCCGATCCATTTCACCTTTGTCTCGATGGTTTCGGGGAGCGAGGGGAACAGCCCTGCGGCAAGCTGCGCGGGAAAGAACTGCGCCGTGCGTTCGAGGTCGCGGTCGCGCGTGGCGACCGACAGTTCGAGCAGGTCGTTGGCGAGCGATTCGGACAAGTCCTCGATGACTTCGAGCCGCGTGCGTT
>DASPJG010000601.1:0-2596 GCA_035628755.1 Pyrinomonadaceae bacterium | reverse complement strand
CCGCTCGCGCCGCCGCCGACGACGGCGAAAGTCGCAGCCCGCCGCGCCTCGTCCGCGGAGGCGTCGGGCGGGATGCGGTCGAGCGTGTCGATCATCAAATTACGCAAGGCGTCGGCGTCGGCAATGCCGCGAAAGGGGAGCGCGTGTTCCTCCGCGCCCTCCACGCCCGCGTAGTTTGTGACGCCGCCGACGGCGAGGACGAGCGCGTCGTAAGCGAGCGGATCAGCCCAGCCTTCGACGGCGACCGTGCGCGCCTCGAAATCCACGTCTGACGCCGCGCCGTGAATGAAACGAACATTGCCGTCCAGCAACTCGCGGTAGTGCGGCGCGATGTGCCACGCCTCCACCTCGCCGCTCAAATACTCGTAGAGCATCGGGCGAAACGTGAAATGATCCTCCGCGCTGACGAGTGTTACCTCGCCGTCGCCCGCCAACTCCAGAGCCGTGAACAGCCCGCCAAACCCCCCGCCGATAACCACGATGCGCGCCCGTTTATTCGCCATAAGCTTAATTATGTTAACCGTCCCTTTTGGCGGGCATGGTAGCAGAGAAGCCAGACGCGCGCACCTTCATTCCGGCACGGCGTCGGCGTCGGCGGGCAGCAGGCGGCGGATCGTATCAACCAACTCGATGAGGTTGTTCGGCTTGCGCAGGAAGGCATCCGCGCCCGCCTCGCGCGCCTCGGCCTCAAGGTCTGCGAGCGAGATGAGGATGATCGGCGTCTCTTTGCGGTGCGGCCAGCGGCGCAAGAGTCTGACCAGTTCCAGCCCATTGTAGCGCGCGTCGTTGTCAATGATGAGCAGGTCGAAGTGTTCACGCTGTTCCAGCATGGCCTGTGCGTAAATGGTGTCGGCCTCCTTGACACACCACCCGGCAAACTCCAATACATCTCGGACGAGGACTCGCAGCATGTGGTTTTGCGTGACGAAGAGGATGCGGGCGGGGCGGGGCTGCATGGCGTGTGTCCTCGTGCGATGAGAAAAGGATACGGAAGCGGGGCGCGCTCTGCTAAGATGCGCGCGGTCTATCTTTGAAAACCACTGGCAACGGTCGCATTGATTAGCTCACCCTCACCCACTCACGAGTGATGAGCGTCGCCACGAAGCAGAACGGCTGCATCTTCTTGGCGACAACCAAATGCGATACAATTATATGCCTTACAAGGCATAGCTGCAAGTCTGACTGTGTAATGCCTGTCTCTTCGGGAGGGAACTCCTGATGGGCAGCGCACGTTCACGTCCGAAGCGTCTCGCGGAAAAACTCTTACAGATACGAACTGCTCTCGGCATCTCTCAGCAGGACTTGTTCCACCGTCTGCGAGTCGAGCACCTAATTGACTACACCAAAATTTCAACCTACGAAACCGGAAAGCGCGAGCCGCCGCTGCCGATTCTCCTGCAATATGCCCGCGTCGCCAACGTCCTCATGGAAGTCCTCGCCGATGATGAACTAGACCTCCCTGACACCATCCCCAGCCCGACGAGAAGCGAAGGCATCCGGCGCGCTCCTGCCAGCCGAAGCAAAAAGCGTTAATCAAAATTGCAGGAGGCAGGGACAAACTCTACCCCTACAAATTTATCGATTGCTTGTTACGTAAAATTTACGTATTATCCCCGTGGAATTCACGGTTGCTTTAGTCCGTAGCCTTAACGGGCTTGGGTTGGGGAAACTAAACAAAATCAGCATCTTGAATGTGCCATGCATGTTTACTCGCTCGACTGGGGCTATTGTTGGATTGCACACATTCCAAGATGCTAGGAGGTATGCCATGTCCGATTTGCCTCTACGAAATACAAATCGCGGATCACCAAAAACTGAAAAGGAAAAAGTTCGTCTCAGTCTCGATATCTCTCGTGAATTGAACGACCTTCTTGAACAACTTGCCGCCAGAACGGGCGGCACGAAAAGCGATGTTCTGCGCAAGGCCATAGCTTTGATGGAAGTCGCCGTGGACGGCAAGCGTCGCGGCTTGAAGCTAGGTCTTGCGGACAAGGACCAGCAACTCACGACGGAGATTATCGGGCTGTAGGGCGTGGGAGCGCAGCCATGAATGATGACAAGATTGATCTCAATGACTTAGCGAACCGACACCAACTCTCAATCGTCCCGCGCGAAGACCCCGATGAGCGGGCTTCGCGTATCCGCATCGAGGAAGCGGACGCGGCACACCGGCGTCGCAAAGACCTGCTGCTGTCGAGTAGCGCGCTCGTCGTCATCGGCGTCGCGCTTTGCCTGTGCGTGTGGGCTATCGTCAGGGAAGATTCGACGGCGGCGGACAGAGAGTGGGCGGTTCCGCTCCTCACGGCCATCGTGACCGGGCTTATCGGGTATGTCACCGGGCGGGCGACTAAATAAAAGTCAGTTTAAGACGGTGTTTGCGCGCTGTCTATCCGGGTTGTGGGCGGGCGCGGTTAGGCGTCACAGCCGGAATATCGGGAAAAGGGCGTGCGGCGTGGCTGCTGGACACCCGGTTTGTCGCCGTGTTAAATTGTCGCGGTTTTACTTAACTCTTGCGGTTGCCTGAGATTACAGGCGGACTGCGGTCTGGGAGGGCCATCTAGGGCAGTAAGTTGTAGTTATGTTAGATAGAGAATCG
>DASPJG010000600.1:0-2863 GCA_035628755.1 Pyrinomonadaceae bacterium | reverse complement strand
TCTCTTCGTCGGTCGGTGCGCGGCGCGAGACGGCTTTGAGATCGTCGCGCGTCAGGCGATGCAGGTCTCGCGTCTGCACGAGCATGCCGCCGCTGATTTTTTTGTAGTCGTAATAAAGAATGGCGTCGGCTTCGTCCGCGTCTGGCGCGGCGGCGCGCAGCACGCGCAAGTTCTTTTTGGCGCGAAGCACAGTCAGAGCCGCTTCGTCGTAGCCGGGGGCAACGACGACTTCGGTGAAAATTTCCGTAACGGCGTGCGCCGCCTCGGCGTCAACTTTGTGGTTGAAGGCGACGATGCCGCCGAAAGCGGAGACCGGATCGGTGGCGAGCGCGCGGCGATAGGCCTCCGCGGGCGACGCGCCCAGCGCAACGCCCGCCGGGTTCATGTGCTTGATGATCGCGCAGGCGGGCTGTGCGAAGTCGCAGGCGAGTTGCCAAGCGGCGTCCGCGTCCACGTAGTTGTTGAAGGACATCTCCTTGCCGGATAGCAATTCGGCGTGCGCCACGCCGCCCGCGTCCTCGTCCTCGATCTCGTAAAGCGCGGCCTCCTGATGCGGGTTCTCGCCGTAGCGCAGATCGGAAAGTTTGTTCAGAGACAACTCGGCATATTCGTCAAACCCGGAATCTCCGGCCTCGTCGTTCGCATCTCCGGCGTCTTGATTGGTGGCCTCGAACGCGCCCGCGAGTACGTCGGCGTAGGTTTCCACGGTGTCAACGATTGACTCGATGGGCGGGTAGACCGCCCACTCCTCCGACTCGCCCGTCTCGGCCAGCGTGCCGAGGTAGGAGAAGACTTTGGAGTCGTAGAAGGCCGTCCGCATGAAGGCGAGGCGCGCAAGCTGGCCGCGCGTCGAGAGCGAAAGCGCGCCGTTGTGTCGCTGCATCTCGCGCAAAATTCTTTCGTAGAATTCGGGCGCGGTAACGACGGCCACGTCCGCGTAATTCTTGGCCGCCGAACGCACCATCGCGGGGCCGCCGATGTCTATTTGTTCGACCGCCTCCGCGAGCGTCGTGCCCGGTCGCGCGATGGTTTGCTCGAACGGGTAGAGATTGATGACAACCATGTCCACCGGCTCGATCCCGTGCTCGGCGAGCGCGCTCATGTGTTCGGGATTGTCGCGCACGGCCAACAATCCGCCGTGGATGCGCGGGTGAAGGGTCTTGACGCGCCCGTCGAGCATCTCGGGAAAGCCCGTGACCTCTGACACGTCGCACACTTCGATGCCCGCTTCACGCAACGCCTTCGCCGTGCCGCCCGTGCTCAACAGTTCGACACCGAGGGTGCGGAGAGCGCGCGCAAACTCGACGAGACCCGTTTTGTCCGACACGCTCAACAGCGCGCGGCGTATGCTTCGCAATCCTTCCCGGTTCTGTTCGGTCATAATTTTTAATCGACAAGATAAAAGAGCGAATCCTAAATCGTGAATAGAGAAAAGCGGATTTTAACTTATTCACGATTTAGGATTCACGATTTACGTTCCTACCGTTTCAAATTGTAATTCCCACGGAGCATTTGCACGCGGAGGCGTTTGTGCGCCGGCGTCAGTTTTACTTGGAGGCGATGGTCGCTGTGCGCGCGCGAGGCGGCGTCGAGGTAGTAGCCGAGAACATACTGGCTCTCAAGGTCTTCGGCGATGGCGCGAAATACGGGCGCGAGGTCGTAAACGGCGCGCGGGTTGAGCGCGTCGCGGGCATCGCCAAGCTGAAAGTAGTGGCCGCCGGTCTGCTCCGCCAGTTCGCGAAAACCTCTGGCCGGGCGGCGCGCGACGAGTTGGCCGTCGCGGGGCGTGAACAGGGGGAAGTGTATGACATAGATGGAGACGCCGCGCAGGCGCGCATCGTTGATGACGGAAGCGTGCGGCTTGCGGCTGGCGGTATCCAGACCGTCGCTGAACAGAACCACGATGCGGCGTTCGCGCGCGTCAGCCCCGACGACGTTGAAAGCGCGGACGGCGATGGAAGCGGCGTCAAAAATGGCCGTATGTCGCCCGCGACGGATGGGGAGTTGGAACGCCTCGCGCGCGCGGTTCATGTCGGTGGTGAAGGGGAGCGCGAACTCGGCCTGTTCGGAAAACGGGAGCAAGGCAATGCGGGAGTTGCCGCCGAAGCGCGTGAACATGGCGAGCGCGGCTTCGGTCTGTCGCGTGAGGTGCGCGCGCGCGCTGCCGGACGCGTCGAGCGCGAAAAGCATCGCGACGCGCTCCGTGCCGGTGGAGAAGTAGTCGAGCTTGACCGGACGCCCGCCGTCGCTCACCTCGAAATCCTGAAGCGTCAGGTTGGCAAAGCGTTTCCCGCGCGCGTCGGTCACGACCACGGGGACGGTGATGAGATCGGTGTTGACGCGCATGACTTCGTCGTCTTCCAGCACATCGCTTGGCCGGGTCGTTTGCGCGGGCGTTCGCGCGTCGAAAAGGAGAATAAGAGACGACGCGAGAAGAGAGAACAGGAATTTGGTGCAGGCAGCGCGCGTGAAGACGTGTCGCCGGGAACGAAGTGGACGAGGAAGGGTCATGCCGCCGTCAGGCTAAAACAGAAATCGCCCGAAGAACAGGATCGTCAGGATGACCGCAATAGTGATGATGATGATCTTAACGAGACTCACGATTTGAACCTCAAACTGGTTGGAGGCCAGAGCTACTGATTAGCGAGGGCTGTATTTTATCGGTGCATTGCGAGAAGTGTCAACGCTTCGGGCTGAAATGGCCTGCCGCACGCCTGATTTTGCCTGAACAGCAAAACTTTAGACGTTTGGCAGGCCGGTAAAGTTCCGGGTTTTGCCGGGCGGCGGGCTGTTTCGGACGATTAAATTATCAACCGAAACAGTCCGCGCCCGTCCGGGTGTTATTTGAAGCGCACGGAAAGAC
>DASPJG010000599.1:0-5979 GCA_035628755.1 Pyrinomonadaceae bacterium | reverse complement strand
GGGCGGCGTGTCGGAAGCGGCTTCGCCCGACTCCTGATCGAGGAATTTAGCGAGCGCGTTGACGGTCGGGTATTTGAAGAGATCGGCCACGGTGACCTTGCGTTGCAGTTTCTCTTCCAGTTTATTTCGCACCTGGATCATCAGCAGCGAATGGCCGC
The DNA here is from genome assembly GCA_035628755.1 of Pyrinomonadaceae bacterium. GTDB lineage: Bacteria > Acidobacteriota > Blastocatellia > Pyrinomonadales > Pyrinomonadaceae > JAIVJZ01. The sequence goes on along the minus strand of DASPJG010000599.1, from coordinate 5,821 downwards.
CCAACTCGAAGAAGTTGTCGTAGACTCCGACATTTTCCACGCGCAGCACTTCCTCCCAGATAGCGACGATCTCCCTCTCGCTGCCCGAGCGCGGGCCGACGAAAGTTGCGCCCGCCTCGCGCCGCACATCGCCGGGCGCGGGCAGAGCGCGCCGGTCAACTTTGCCGCTGGCCGTCAGCGGCAGCGCATCCAGCATGATGAAGGCCGAAGGGATCATAAACTCGGGCAGCTTTGCCTTGACGTGGCCGCGCAACTCGGCGGTGGTCGGTTGCGGCTGTGCGGCCACCATGTAAGCCACGAGCCGCGTGTCGCCCGGCGCATCCTCACGAGCCATCACGATGCTTTCACGAACCGAAGGATGCTCCTGCAATACCGCTTCGATCTCACCGAGTTCGATGCGGAAGCCGCGAATCTTGACCTGCTCGTCGAGGCGTCCGAGATAATCGATCTGGCCGTCGCGCAGGAAACGCGCGAGGTCGCCCGTGCGATACAGGCGCGCGCCCGGCTCGTCGCTAAACGGATTGGGGATGAATTTCTCCGCCGTCAGTTCCGGGCGTTGTTGATAGCCGCGCGCGAGACCCGCGCCGCCGATAAACAGTTCGCCCGCGACGCCGACCGGCACGGGAGACAATTGCCGATCCAGCAGGTAAACCTGCGTGTTGGCGATGGGGCGTCCGATGGGCGGCTTCCGCGATTCGTCGCGGCACTCGGCGATGGTGGCGCAGACGGTCGCTTCGGTCGGCCCGTAGGCGTTCAGGAAGCGGCGGTTGGCCGACCACTTTGCCATCACTTCGGCGGAGCACGCCTCGCCCGCGACCACGAGCGTGCGGAGTGCGGGGAAATCTTCGGCGGGCATCAACGCCAGCAGCGCGGGCGGAAACGTCACGGTCGTGATCGCCCGGCTGTGGAGCACTTTGCTCAGGGTCGGGCCGGGCAGCAGCGTCTCGGTTTTCTCAAGGTGGATGGTTGCGCCCGCCAGCAACGCCGTGAAGACTTCGGAGACGGAAGCATCGAAGCTCAGAGAGGCGAATTGCAGAATGCGGCTCTCCGCGCTTACGTCGAACGCCCTGATCTGCGCCTCGACCATGTTGCACAACCCGCGATGCTCGACCAGCGTGCCTTTGGGTTTGCCCGTCGAGCCGGAGGTGTAGATCATATAGGCCAGATTGCGCGGCGTGACGTCGCTCTGCGGCGTCTCTTCGCTCTCACCGTCGATCTCTTCCCGGTCTGTGTCGAGACAGATGACGCGCGCCTGCTCCTGCGCGGGCAACGTCTCAAGCAGGTGTTGCTGGGTGAGGAGCACCGTGCATTGAGAGTCTGCCAGCATAAAGGCCAACCGTTCGCTTGGATAGAGCGGGTCGAGCGGCACGTATGCCCCACCGGCCTTGAGGATGCCGAGCAGCCCGACGACCATCTCCAGCGAACGCTCGACACACAAGCCGACCCTCACTTCCGCCCCGACGCCCATGCGCCGCAAGCGGTGCGCCAGTTGGTTCGCGCGCCGATCCAGTTGCGCGTAGGTCAACTGCGTGTCCTCATACACGGCGGCAACGCTGTCGGGCGAACGCGCGGCCTGCGCCTCGAACAGTTGATGGATACATTCCTTTGAATGGTAGTCGGCCTTCGTATCGTTCCATTCGACGAGCATTTGGCGGCTCTCCGCCTCGGTCAGCAGCGGCAGTTTGTCGATCAGTTCTTCGGGATTTTCTCCGATGCCCCGGACGAGCATCAGAAAATGCTCGACCAGAGAAGCGATAGTAGCGGGGTCGAAGAGGTCTACGTTGTAGTCGAGCGAGGCGCGCAGACCGTCGCCCGTGTCCGCCATGCTGAGCACGAGGTCGAATTTGACCGTGCCCGAATCGCTCTCCAAAGGCGTCAGGGTCAGACCCGGCAATTTCAAAGCTTCGTGCTGCGGGTTCTCCAGCGTGAAGAAGACCTGCGCCAGCGGCGGGCGACTTAGATCGCGCACCGGCTGCAACTCTTCCACCAACTTCTCGAAGGGCACGTCCTGATGCGCATAAGCTCCGAGCGCGACCTCGCGCACGCGTCGCAACACCTCGCGGAAACTCGGCTCTCCCTCCATCTCCGTCCGCAACACCAGCGTGTTGACGAAGAACCCGATCAGCCCTTCCACCTCCGCGCGGTTGCGTCCCGCTATCGGCGTCCCGACCGTCACCTCTTTCAACGTGCCATACCGATAGAGCAGCACCTTGAAGGCCGCCAGCAGCGTCATAAAGAGCGTCGCGCCTTCCTCACGCCCCAACTCCAGCAGCAACCGTCGCGCCTCCGCGCCTACTTCAAATGTCTGCCGCGCGCCCTTGAAACTCTGCACCGGCGGGCGCGGCCTGTCGGTCGGCAGTTCTACTACGCCTAACTCGCCGCCCAACTGCTTGCGCCAGTAGCCTAGCTGTTCCTCCAACACTTCGCCCTGAAGCCATTCGCGCTGCCACACCGCATAATCGGCGTACTGCACTTCCAGTTCTTCGAGCGGCGATTCCTTGCCCTCGCTGTAGGCTTCATAAAGGGCGGCCACTTCACGGATGAGGATGCCGGTTGACCAGCCATCCGAGATGATGTGATGCAGCGTGACGAGCGCGATGTGCTGCTCATCGCTGAGGCGCAGCAGGCCGAGGCGCAGGAGAGGGCCGTGCGCGAGGTCGAAAGGTTGTTGCGCTTCCTGTGTCGCCAGCCGGAGGGCTTCCTCTTCGCGCATCGCTTCGGGCGCTTCGCGTAAATCTATGACGTTGAACTCGGCAGGCCGCGCGGGATGGATGATCTGCATCAGCCGTCCTTCGATGATGTCGAAGCTCGTGCGTAAGGCTTCGTGCCGCCTGATGATTTCGCTAAACGTCTGTTCGAGCGCGTCGAGGTTGAGTTGGCCGGTCATGCGCAGCGCGCTCGAAATATTGTAGGCCGGGTTGAGCGGGTCTAACTGGTTCACGAACCAGAGACGCTGCTGCGCAAACGAGAGCGGCGGCGGTTCATCGCGCGGGACGCGCTCGATGCGCGGGGCGTTCGCCGATTGGCCTTCACGCACGGCGCGCTCGACACTTTCGGCCAGCGCGGCGATGGTCGGAGAGTCGAACAGATCGCGCACGGCCATCTCAAGTTGAAAAATCTCCCGGATGCGCGAGATGACATTAACGGCCAGCAGAGAGTGGCCGCCGAGATCGAAGAAGTTATCGTTGAGGCTGATCGACTCGATGCGGAGCACCTCGCTCCACACGGCGGCGAGGGCTTTCTCGACCTGCGTGCGGGCGGCGACAAATTCTTTCTCCGCATCTGGCCTGCCGGGGGCGGGAGCCGGGAGCGCGGCGACATCCACCTTGCCGTTGACCGTGAGCGGCAGTTCGTCCAGAAGCACTAAAGCCGAGGGCACTTCATAGTCCGGCAGCTTGCTTTTCAGATAGCGCAGCAACTCCGGCACGGCGACCTCGCTCGCCGGAGCAGGCACGACGTAGCCGACCAGCCTTTGGTCGCCGGGGGCATCTTCGCGCAGGACGACCGCGCTCTCCCGCACCTCCGGGTGTCCGGCCAGCGCGGCCTCGATCTCGCCGAGTTCGATGCGGAAGCCGCGCACTTTCACCTGCTGGTCGAGCCGTCCGAGAAATTCGATGTTTCCGTCCGGCAGATAGCGCACCAGATCGCCCGTCACGTAAAGCCGCGCGCCCGGTTCGTCGCTGAAGGGATCGGGGATGAACCTCTCCGCCGTCTGATCCGGGCGATTCAGATACCCGCGCCCGACCCCGCCGCCGCCGATGTGCAACTCGCCCCTCACGCCGAGCAGGACGGGTCGCTTCTGTTCATCCAGAATGTAGAGTTGCGTGTTGGCGATAGGCCGCCCGATAGGCACGCCTCCAGACGCAGGCGATTCCTCCGCGCCGACCTCGTAGACACAACATCCGACGACCGTCTCGGTCGGGCCGTACTCGTTAATGAGACGCGTCTCCGGCGCATGCTGACGCCAATAGGCGAGGCTTTGCCACATCAACGCCTCACCGCCAATGACAAAAGCATTCGTGTGTCGCCCGAGCGTCCGCTCCGGCAATAGCTGTTTCAAGACCTCCAGATGCGCCGGGGTGATTTTCACCAGACTGAATTGCTCGTTGTTCAGCAGCGCATTGCTCAGTCCTTCGACGCCGTCTTCCTCCTTCACCAACACCACGCTGCGCCCCGTGAGCAGGGGCGGGAAGAGGCTCGTGATCGTCAGGTCGAAGGCGATTGAAGAATGGAGGGGCGCGCCTGTTCCCTGCTCCACGTCGTAGGCGCGCACACACCAGTTCAGGTAATTGGCCAGACTCCGGTGTGCGATCATCGCGCCTTTCGGTTTGCCGGTCGAACCCGATGTGTAGATCACGTAAGCCAGATTGTCTCCGTCCACACTGCTGGCCGGGTTCGTCTCCGGCTGCTGCGAGATGCTCTCCCAATCCGCGTCGAGCAGCACCACCTGCGCCCAGCCCGACGGGAGTTCGTCTTCCAGTTCTTCCGTCGTCAGTAGCACCGGCAATTGCGCATCCTCAAGCATGAACGCCAGATGCTTGAGCGGGTAGCCGGGATCGAGCGGCAGATACGCTCCGCCCGCTTTGAGGATGCCGAGGATGCCCACCACCATCTCCACCGACCGCTTGACGCAGATGCCGACCAGCGTTTCCGGCCCGACGCCGAGCGCACGCAGGTGATTCGCCAGTTGATTGGCGCGGCGATTTAACTCTTCATACGTGATCTGCTCCGCGCCCGAGACAAGCGCGATGCTCTGCGGCGTGCGCTCTGCCTGCTGCTCGAACAACTCATGCACCCATTGATCCGCAACCGTCTCCGAGCGCGTATCGTTCCACTCGCGGAGCAACTTGTGAGTTTCGTCCGCAGACATGAGCGGCAATTGCGAGATCGGCTGATCGGGGTTGTCGCTGACGCGTTCAAGCAGGGTTTGGAAGTGGCCGATCATCCGGCTGATGGTGTCGTCGTTGTACAGGTCGCTGTTGTAGGTCAGCAGCCCGGCCAACCCCTGCTCCGATTCCGTGATGTCTAAAGCGAGGTCGAATTGTGCGATGCCGCTGTCGATGTTCACGGGCGTAAAGGACAAGCCCGGAAGTTTCAACGCTTCAACCGGCGCGCGCTGAAGCACGAACCAGACCTGAAACAATGGCGTGTGGCTCAAATCACGCTCAGGCCGCAACGCTTCTACGAGTTTCTGAAAAGGGACATCCTGATGCGCGTAAGCTCCGAGTGCGACCTCGCGCACGCGCCGCAGCACCTCGCGGAAGTTCGGCTCTCCCTCCATCTCCGTCCGCAACACCAGTGTATTGACGAAGAACCCGATTAGCCCTTCCACCTCCGCGCGGTTGCGTCCCGCTATCGGCGTCCCGACCGTCACTTCTTTCAACGTGCCATACCGGTAGAGCAGCACCTTGAAGGCCGCTAGCAGCGTCATAAAGAGCGTCGCGCCTTCCTCACGCCCCAACTCCAGCAGCAACCGTCGCGCCTCCGCGCCTACTTCAAATGTCTGCCGCGCGCCCTTGAAACTCTGCACCGGCGGGCGTGGCCTGTCAGTCGGCAGTTCTACGACGCCTAACTCGCCGCCTAACTGCTTGCGCCAGTAGCCTAGTTGTTCCTCCAGCACTTCGCCTTGAAGCCATTCGCGCTGCCATACCGCATAGTCCGCGTACTGCACTTCCAGTTCTTCGAGCGGCGATTCCTTGCCCTCGCTGTAGGCTTCATAAAGGGCAGCGACTTCACGGATGAGGATGCCGGTTGACCACCCATCAGAAATGATGTGATGCAGCGTGACGAGCGCAATGTGTTGCTCTTCATCCAGCCGTAA
>DASPJG010000598.1:0-3805 GCA_035628755.1 Pyrinomonadaceae bacterium | reverse complement strand
CGCGTCCGGCGCGGGTCAATCGCGACGACGCGCGCGCCGCGCTTCTTGGCTTCGAGGACGAACGGCCACAGGTGCACGTTCGAGGTGATCGTGTTCGTGCCCCACAGGATGATGAGGCGCGCTTCGGGAAACCTTTCCGGGTCTGTGCCGAGCTTCGCGCCGACGGTCGAGAGCAGCCCTTCCGTGCCCGCCGTCGCGCAGATCGTCCGGTCGAGTTGCGACGCGCCGAGCCGGTGGAAGAAGCGCCTGTCCATCGACTCTGACTGGACGAGGCCCATCGTGCCGCAATAGCTGTACGGCAGGATCGTCTGCGGGCCTTCCGCCGACTCCGCGAGCGCGCGAAACTTTTCGGCGATCTCGCCGAGCGCCTCGTCCCAACTGATACGCTCGAATCGCCCCTCGCCCTTCGCCCCCGTGCGGCGCAGCGGCGTCTTGACGCGGTCGGGGCTGTGCGTGCGCTCGTGGTAGTTGTTGACCTTGGTGCACAGCGTCCCGCGCGTGAACGGGTGACGGGGATCGCCCGCGACCTTGACGGCGCGGCCGCCTTCGACCGTGACGAGCATCGCGCAGGTGTCCGGGCAGTCGTGCGGGCAGGCGGCGCGGACGATTTTAGTTCCGTTCTCTTTCATGATTTCGGGGGCGACGGGCGGCGGGCCCGTCATAAATCTTAGCCGACCAATTTTGCGTCCCGCGAGGTAATCCTTATAATTCCCGGCGGGTAAATTATGGCACAAATCACAGAACAAAGCGTGCTGGCGGCACTCGGCCGGGTGCGCGATCCAGACCTCCACAAAGACATCGTCACGCTCGGCTTCGTCCGCGACCTGCGGATCGACGGCGGCGAGGTCTCTTTCCGCATCGTGCTGACGACCCCGGCCTGCCCGGTGCGCGAGCAGTTGCAAGACGAGGCGCGTCGAGTCGTCTCCGAAATCCCCGGCGTCTCGAAAATCAACGTGACGATGGACGCCGAAGTTCCGAAAGGGCGCGGCATCGGCGATAAGGTCGTCGTGCCGGGCGTCAGGAACATCGTCGCGGTCTCGTCGGGGAAGGGCGGCGTCGGCAAGTCGACGGTCGCGGTCAACCTCGCCGTCTCGCTCGCCTTGGACGGCGCGCGCGTAGGACTCATGGACGCCGACGTGTACGGCCCGAACGTGCCTCTGATGCTCGGCGCGGGGAACGTGCAGCCGCAGATCGAGGGCAACAAGCTGCTGCCGGTCGTGGCGCACGGCGTCAAGATGATGTCGATGGCGATCTTGAAGCCCGGCGACGAGCCGATGATCGTGCGCGGGCCGATCCTGCACGGGCTGGTGCGGCAGTTCTTGCAGGATGTTAAGTGGGGCGAACTCGACTACCTGATCGTCGACATGCCGCCGGGCACGGGCGACGTGCAGCTCAGCCTCGCGCAACTCGTCCCCGTGCAGGGCGCGGTGATGGTGACGACGCCGCAGGAGGTGGCGCTGGCCGACGCTTACCACGTCGCGCTGCTCGGCCAAGTCCCGCTCGGGCTGGAAGTGCGCGAGGGCGGGGACAAGGGCGTGCCCGTCGTCGTCAGCCACCCGGAATCAGTGCAGGCGCGTGCGTTCCGCCGCGCGGCCGAGGAGGTCGCCCGCTACGTCTCAATCGAGGCGATGAAGCCGGAGCTGAAGATCGTGATGACGAAAGCCTGAGGGGCGGTCAGTCGTCCTTTGTCAGCCGCCAGTTGTTTGTGTCCGGGACGTTGAAAGGTTAAAATTAAGTCGTCAGTTAAAGCGACGACGGGCGACGGACAACTGACGGCGGACTGATTCATCTGAGTTACAGACCCGACTTTCAAGAGGAGTGGATTTTAATGTCAACAGCAACGATGCCGACCGTGCAACTCGGCGTGACCGAGACGGCGGCCGAAGAGATCAAGAAGTTCATGGCGAGCGAAGAGGGCTTGCCCGAGACGGCCGGATTGCGCGTCCGCGTCGTGCCGGGCGGCTGCTCCGGCTTCCAGTACAGCCTGAACATCGAGGAGGAGTCGCGCCAGGGCGACCACGTGTTCGACCAGCATGGCGTCCGCCTCTTCGTGGACATGTTCAGCGCGCAGTACCTGAACGGCGTCGAGATCGACTACGTGACGAGCGTCATGGGTCAGGGCTTCACGTTCAAGAACCCGAACGCCACCGGCTCGTGCGGCTGCGGCTCGTCGTTCACGGCCTAAACGCCGGCATAAGGTTTTAACCTTTGCGCGGTGCGCGAGAGATTTGCGCCGCGCGTCTCGCCCGTTTTTCGGGCCGGGCGCGCGGCGCGCTTTCGTGTACCGCGTTTCCCTTTTTTCGTGTACACTGCGGCCACTCAAAAAGCAGTCTTAAAATTCCGGATCGAACCTGAGAGGAGTCTGCCGAAGATGCCGAAGGTAGAAGCCGAAACGGCCGCGGGCGCGCAAACGGTCGAGGCCGCCGAGGGCCGAAAGCTCGTCCTCGCGCTTGAAGACGCGGGCGTAGACGTCCTGCACCGCTGCGGCGGCAACGCCAAGTGCACGACCTGCCGCGTCGAGGTCTTAGAAGGCGAGGCGGGCGAGATGCAGGACGCCGAGCGCGAGCGCCTCGCGCGCGAGACCGGCCTCGCCGAGAACACGCGCCTCTCCTGCCAAGTGCGCGTCACGGGCGACCTGAAAGTTCGCGTCCTGCGCCAACTGAGCACTTCAGGCCTGCCCGATCCCGGCCCGCGCCCGGCAGAGTAGCGAAGAGGTCGGAGGTCAGAGGCTAGAGGTTGGTGAGGAAGTTTCTGATCTAACCTCTAGCCTCTGACCTCCGGCCTTTCCTCTTGAGCCGCGGCGCGCGGCGGTGCTACTCTCACGCGGAAATCGCGCCGGTTAGAGTTCTTCCAAAGTTCACGCCACGACAACTGAATAGTTCGGAGGGCTTATGCTGATCGAGTCAACCGCACATCTCCCCGCCGGCCTCGCGCTGTTCCAGGACTTGTTCCACCCGCCGGGCGGCGCGGACATCGCGCGCATCATCCTGCGCTGGAGCCACTTCGTCTTCGGCATCACGTGGATCGGGTTGCTCTACTTCTTCAACCTCGTCAACGTACCCTTTCAAAAAGAGATCGACGCGCCGACGAAGAAGGCCGTCAACCCCAGCCTGCTCTCGCGCTCTCTCTGGTACTTCCGGTGGGGCGCGGTCGGCACCGTCCTCGTCGGCCTGATGTACTACGCGATGTACATCCTCGCGGCCGACGTGAAGAACGCGAACGCCGCGGGCGGCAGCGTCAACACGTGGGTCGTGCTCCTCGTGTGGCTGGTGATGCCCATCCTCGCCTTCTTCATCGAGTTCCTGATCATCATGCGCGTGCCCGCGCTGACGAAGGACGGGAAGATTCTGGCGGCGGTCGTCGCCGTGCTCGTCATCCTAATGTCGTGGGCCATCATCTGCTGGCTCGAATACATGCTCGTCGGCGCGCCGGCCGGCGGGCGCGAGGCCGACAGCTTCGCCAGCAACAAGACCTACTCCATCGGCATCGGCGGCGCGCTCGGCATCATCATGCTCCTGAACGTCTGGGGCATCATCTGGCCGGCGCAGAAGCGCATCATCGCCGGCATCCAGTCGGGCAACGCCGCGCCGCCCGAACTCGCGCGCCGCGCCTTCCTCGCCTCGCGCGCCAACGCGTGGCTCTCGCTCCCGATGCTCTTCTTCATGGCCACCTCGCACGGCGACTGGATCATCTTCGGGAAATAGCCGGGGGCCGTGACAAGTAAACCGTGACGGGCGGCAGGTAAGAGACCGGGGGTTCTTACCTGCCGCCCGTCACGGTTTACCGTTTACGGCTCTCCTCCCGC
>DASPJG010000597.1:0-2875 GCA_035628755.1 Pyrinomonadaceae bacterium | reverse complement strand
CTCCATTAGCGTTGACCCGACGACGGACGTTCCCGAAAGGTTGAAGGAGTTCAGCGCGAAGTTTAAGGCCGCGCCGGGGTGGACTTTCGTGACGGGCAGCAAACCGGAGATCGATCAACTGCTCAACGCGCTCGGCGCGGCCACCGCCGACAAGAACGACCACACGCCGATGTTGCTCATCGGCAACGACGCCGCGGGCTACTGGACGCGCACTTACGGTCTCGCCCCGGCGGCAACCCTCGTCAAAGTCGTCAACGAGGCCGCGAGCAAGGGCGACGCCGCGAACCGGAGCGAGGCGCAGATTCCTCTGCCCCAAACGAGCGCGAGCGCGCCCGCGCCGACGGCAACGCTGACGCCTGTCAGCGGGACGCCCCGGTCTGCGGGCGGCGCGGCCTACTTCCCGAACCACGTTTTGCTGACGCAGGACAATCGCCCCGTCCGTTTCTACGACGACCTGTTGAAGAACAAGATCGTCTTGATCAACTTTCTCTTCACCACCTGCAAGGGCGCGTGTTCGCCGATGACCGCCAACCTCGCGAAGGTGCAGCAACAACTCGGGAAGCATCTGGGCAAAGAGGTCGTGATGCTCTCGTTCAGCGTCGACCCGGAGACGGACACGCCCGCCGCGCTGAAAAAGTATGCGGAAGGGTTCGAGGCCAAACCGGGCTGGTATTTCCTGACGGGCAAGAAGGAGAACCTCGACTGGGTGCTCTACAAACTCGGCGGCTACGTCGAAGACAAAAATCAACACGGCCTCAAACTCATCGTCGGCAACGAGGCGACGGGCGAGTGGTTGAAATTGCACGCGATGTCGAACCCGACCGAGATCGCCGCCGCCGTACTAAAGTTGTTACCGCCGAAATGAGCCGGGATCAGGCGACGACTTTTGTCGTCGAGGTCATCAACGTAAATGCACGCCTTCAGCCGCCGCCGCCATCGCGTCAAACTGGTTCTGGCAGTTCTCTTAAGCGTCGCCGCGCTTTGGCTTGTGCCCGGCGGGAGAACCGGCGGCGCGCAAGGCGGCGGTAAGCGCGAGTTGTCGCCGCAGGAAAAACGCGGCAAGCAAATTTACCTCAAGGGCAAGAGCGGCGACGGCACGGAGATCAAGGCTCTGCTCGGCAGCGACCGGCTCGAAGTGCCCGCCGACGCTTTCGCCTGCGCCAACTGTCACGGGCTGCGCGGGGAAGGCACGCGCGAAGGCGGCCTCCAACCCCCGCCCGTCAACTGGGAGACGCTCGTCGCCCCGCACACCTCCCCGCTGACCCGCCGCGAGCGCGCGCCCTACACCGAGGCGACCCTCGCGCGCGCCATCAAGGCCGGTCTCGACCCCTCCGGCGCGCGACTCCACCCCGGCATGCCGCAATACGCGTTGACGCCCGCGCAGATGGCTGATCTCATCGCATACCTCAAGCAACTCGGCAAGGAAGATGACCCCGGCATAGACGACAAGCGGATCAAGGTCGGCGCGGCGTTGCCGCTGACCGGCGCGCTCGCACAGGTGGGCGAGGATGTGAAAGCAACGCTCACGGCTTACTTCGCGGCGGTCAACGCGCAGGGCGGCATCTACGGGCGGCAGATCGATCTCGTCGTCGTGGATTCGCGCGGCGAGCCTTCCGGGACGCTGGAGGCGACCGAGCGTCTGGTCGAGCGCGAAGGCGTCTTCGCACTCGTCGCCAGTTTCGAGGCGAGCGAGAGCGCGGCGACGAACGATTATCTCAAGCGAAACGAGGTCGCGCTCGTTGGCCCCGTCACGCTCTCGCCGCGCCTGTCCGTGCCGCCAAACCCGTTCGTCTTTTACCTGCTTCCCACCTTCGGCGATCAGGCGCGCGCGCTCGTTGATTTCGCCGCCGCGAAGTTCAAAGAGCGTCCGCCGCGCGTGGCGATCATCTCCTCGGAAAACGAGTTTGACGCGGACGCGCGGGCGGGCGCGTCCGCGCAGTTGAAACTTTACCCGATGCAGGTCGTGGCGGAAGAAACTTACGCGGCGGGCGATTTTCGGGTGGAAGCCTTAATCGAGATGATCGCGCGAAAGAAACCGGACGGGGTTTTCTTTTTCGGCAACGCGGAGCAGTTCGCGCAGTTGACGCGCGGGATGTCGGCGGCGAAGTTGAACGCCGCGCTTTTCAGTTCGGTCGTGATGATAGGTCACAGCGCATTCGACGCGCCCGCGCCGCTCGCGCCGCAAATTTTTCTCGCCTACCCGGCGGCCTTGCCCGGCGCAGACGACTTCACGGAGTTCGTCAACGTCATGCACAAGGCGAACGTCGGATTGAGCAGCCCGGCGTTTCAGGCGGTCGCCTACGGGGCGGCGAAAACGTTCGTCGAAGCGACGAAATCAAGCGGACGCCAACTCTCGCGCGCCGCGCTCATCGCTTCGCTCGAAGGATTGAGAGAGTTCAAGACGGGCGTCGTCCCGCCGCTGACGTTCGGCGCAAACAGGCGCGTGGGCGCGAGCGGTTGTTACATCGTCGCCGTTGATCTGAATAAGAAGCAGTACGTTCCCATCGGCGCGCGGCTCGTGCCGAAGGAGAACAAGTAAAAAGCTGCCGAGCGGGCGCGGGGTTCTATCGAGCGTCGTCGCGGGGATAACGCTGCAACATGCCCTCTTCGCTCATTGTTTTTTCGATGCCCGGAATGTTCATCGGCAGCCAGCCGGTCAGAATATCCGCGCCCTTGTCCGTGATCACGATCACGTCTTCGAGGCGTATATAAATCTTCTCCTCCGGGACGCGCAGCGCAGGCTCGATGGTGAAGACCATCCCGGCGCGCAGCGGCCCGCTGTCCTGCCCGACATCGTGCGTCGCCATCCCGACCCAGTGGCCGAGACCCGAGCGGGGGTTCGCCGCCGACCGCCCGTAGCTCTCCACAAACTCAC
>DASPJG010000596.1:0-2701 GCA_035628755.1 Pyrinomonadaceae bacterium | reverse complement strand
CTCCTCGAAGTCGGGCACGACGACCGAGCCGCTCGTCTTCTATAAGTACTGGTACGATCAGGTGGGCAGGCGCAAGGAGAACCCCGGCGAGTGTTTCGTCGCCGTGACAGACCCCGGCACGCTCATGGAGCAGATGGCGACGGAAGACAAATTCAAACGCATCTTCCTCAACCCGGCAGACATCGGCGGGCGTTACTCCGCGCTCTCCTACTTCGGCATGGTTCCCGCCGCGCTGATGGGCTTGGACGTGAAGAAGTTGCTCGACCGCGCCGAACGCGTCGTCCATGCGTGTGCATCGGTCGTGCCCGCGGCGGAAAATCCGGGCGCGCGGCTCGGCGCGATCCTCGGCGAATGCGCGAAGGCCGGGCGCGATAAACTGACGATCAGCACCGACCCGAAGATCGCCTCGTTCGGCCTCTGGGTGGAGCAGCTTTTGGCCGAAAGCACCGGCAAGGACGGGAAGGGCATCGTGCCGGTTGCGGGCGAGACGCTCGGCTCGCCTTCCGTCTACGGCGACGACCGCCTGTTCGTCCACATCAGCGTCGAGCGGATCGACAGCGAGACGGAAGCAAAGTTGAAGGCGCTCGAAGCCGCCGGTCATCCGGTCGTCTATCGCACGCTGACAGACCTCTACGATCTCGGCGAGGAGTTTTTCCTCTGGGAGATCGCGACGGCGTTTGCGGGCTGGCGTCTCGGCATCAACCCCTTCGACCAGCCGAACGTGCAGGAGTCGAAGGATGCGACGAAGGAACTGCTCGAAACTTACGCGCGCGAGGGCAAGCTGCCCGAACAGGACGTGCTCGCCGCCGACGGCGTGCTCACCATCTACGCCGACGAGCAGACGCGCGCCGAACTGCCGAACGAGTCGGTCGGCGCGGCCATCAAAGCGCACCTCGCGCGCGCGGGCGCGGGCGACTACATCGCCCTGCTCGACTATTTCGAGGAGACGCCCGAATACGAGCGCACCGTGCAGGCGATTCGCACGCACCTGCGCGACGCGACGCGCTGCGCCACGACCACCGGCTACGGGCCGCGCTTCCTCCACTCGACCGGGCAGTTGCACAAAGGCGGCTCGGCGGCGGGCGTCTTCATGCAACTCACCGCGCCCGACATCAAAGATTTACCGATACCGGGGCAGCCCTACACTTTCAGCACCTTGAAGCAGGCGCAGGCGCTCGGCGATTTTCGTTCGCTCTCGACGCGCGGACGCCGTGCCATCCGCATCGATCTCGGCGCGGACGTACAAGCCGGACTCAACCGTCTACACGAGTTGATCGGCCAAGCCCTTCCACGCTCCGGCGCGACGGGAGCATAAACAGAAACGATGAGGAAGACCGTCGGCTGTCCGTCGTCAGTTGTCAGTTGCATGTGGCAATCACGCAAGTTGCCGAAGATTCGATTGAACAATTGATGACGGACAACTGACGACGGACAGCTTTTAATTCAGCGAGGAAATCTTATGTCTACATCTGAACAGAGTAGTAAGACAGCGAAGATCGGCATGATCGGGCTGGGCGTGATGGGTGAGAATCTGGCACGCAACATCGAGCGCAACGGTTATTCCATCGCCGTCTGGAACCGCGAGCCGAAGAAGGTTGACGAGTTTGTCGAGCGGCTGGAAGGCCACCAGGTGATCGGCGCGCACACCCCGGAAGAATTCGTGAAGTCGTTGGAGCGTCCGCGCAAGGCGATCCTGCTCGTCAAGGCGGGCGACCCCGTGGACTGGACGGTCAACCAGATCAAACCGTTCATGGAAGAGGGCGACATCGTCATTGACGGCGGCAACTCCTATTTCATGGACACCGAACGGCGCGAGAAAGAGTTGAAAGCCGAGGGCTTCAACTTTATCGGATCGGGCGTCTCGGGCGGCGAGAAGGGCGCGCTGTGGGGCCCCAGCCTGATGCCCGGCGGCGACCGTCAGGCTTACGAGCAGATCCGCCCGATCTGGGAAGCCATCGCGGCGAAGGTTGACGACGGCCCCTGCGTCACCTACATCGGGCCGGGCGGCGCAGGCCACTTCGTCAAGATGGTGCACAACGGCATCGAGTATGGCGACATGCAACTCATCGCCGAAGCCTACGACATGATGCGCAGCATCCTCGGCATGTCCGCCGACGAGATGGCCGACGTGTTCGACGAATGGAACAGGGGCGACCTCGAATCGTTCCTCATCGAAATCACCGCGCAGATTTTGCGTGTCAAAGACCCCGAGACGGGGCAGCCGCTGGTTGACCTCGTGCTCGACAAGGCGGGGCAAAAGGGAACCGGCAAGTGGACTTCCGACATCGCGCTCGACCTCGGCATCGTTACTCCGACGATTGATGCCGCCGTTGACACGCGCAATTTGTCGGCGCGCAAAGAGGAACGCGTCGAGGCGTCGAAGCAGATCAAAGGGCCGGAGCGCGCCGCCTTCTCGGGCGACCGCCGCGAGATGATTCAGGCCATTCACGACGCGCTCTACGCCTCGAAAATCTGCTCCTACGCGCAGGGCATGAATTTGATCCGCGCGGGCAGCGAGGCTTACAACTGGAACATAGACCTCGGCGAGTGCTCGCGCATCTGGAAAGGCGGCTGCATCATCCGCGCCCAGTTCCTAGACAAGATCAAGCAGGCTTACCAGCGGCGCGCCGACCTGCCAAACCTTCTGCTCGACCCCGACTTCAATGCGTTCGTCCAACAGTCGCAGGCCAACTGGCGTCGG